>CAJXUT010000229.1 GCA_913061365.1 uncultured Colwellia sp. | reverse complement strand
AATATCAATAGTGTTTTGGTTTTTTATAAAGATTAATATGTATTTATTTTCTATTGAATACACCAAACCAAAAAGTAAACTCTAACACTAAACCTAAAACAATCAATAAAACTAGGCTTTGTGAAAAGCCAACTCCGTATGAAATTAGCGCCGAAAGCAGCAAGGCTACGAGAGTTATCCATCTGTGAGGTATCTTCATAAGTCACTCTACGTCATATGATTAAATTAAGATTTAATATATGCCGAGATTTCTTTTTGAGCAAAGGTTGCTTTGTAACAAATACTCAATGGAAACCAGATAATTAACAGGTAACTGCACGAAACTACTGCGAACATAGCGATAAAATAAACGCTTAATTCATGTTGGTAAGGTATTTTCTCTTAACTTGGCTAGCTATTCTTTTATTTATCTTTTATGCATATCCGGCAGCATTAACTAAATGAAATTTTCCGCGAACAAAAATACCATTACCTCTAGCTATTTCACGACCTTTTGCATCGTAAACAACAGATTCAGCTATGAATTGAGTTCGATTCATATTAACCACTTTTCCTACTGCTTTCATTTTCCCTTGTGCCACGGGTCTTGTGATGTATGTTGTAAATGAAGTGGTTAGCACAAAAAACTCCTCTTCAAGTGAGTTTGCTGCAAAGAAAGCCGCGTCATCAAGCATTTTAAAATAAACGCTACCATGAACACCTCCTGCAGAATGGTGATATTGTTCGGACAATTCAATTTCTATTTCAGCTTCACCTTTTGATACTTTCATTACAGGGTTATACATTTCATTTATTGGTGCTGCTTTGTACATACTTATAAGTTTTTCAAAATGAGTTTTTTTGGCCATTTAGTCACTCTCTATTTACTAATTACAATGATGAATTAAACAAGGAATAGAATAGTTAACATAACGAGTAATATGAAAATAGTCGATAAAAAATTTTCTTTATAAATGAGTATAAATTGAATACTAGATAATGAGCTAACTCGTCTTACTTTATTATTTAAGCGCTTTAACAAAATTAATAGTTGTTTATAATACAGCAGTATTTTTGAAGCTTTTATTAATTTTACATACTTAAAATAGGAATAAACATGGATTTGAACGTATACCTCTCAGGTGAAATACACACAGACTGGAGACAACAACTAAAAGCAGGTTGTGAAGCGCATAATTTGCCAATCGTTTTCACCTCAGCTGTTACAAACCATGAAGCCAGTGACAGTGCTGGTGATGTTCTTGGAAAAGAAAATGATAACTTTTGGCGTGATCATAAATCAGCGAAAGTTAATGCAATACGAACGAAAACACTTATTGAGAACTGTGATGTAGCAGTTGTGCGTTTTGGCAACCAATATAAACAATGGAATGCTGCTTTTGATGCAGGCTATTGTGCTGCTATGGGAACACCTTATATAACACTTCATGATGAAGATATTGTTCATCCTTTAAAAGAGGTAGATGCGGCTGCTATGGCTTGGGCTACAACCCCAGAGCAAGTGATTGAAATATTAAAATATGTTCTTTCTAACGCATAGCGTTTGGCAATAAATAACGGTTTAGCTTTTAGCATGTGCTATTAGCTTTCATTTTTTTGAACTGTTCTTTGTATAAATAACATATGTTTTAGGTTAATTATGAATAAAAACTCTGCTCCTCTTTTTATCGGTGTATTTTTTAGTTTTATTGCTATTTGGTTATTAAATGATTACCTGTTGGTTGATAAATGCTTAGAGAATGGTGGCACCTTTAATTATAATAAAGCTGAATGCTTATTAGACAACGGTGAGATAAAAGTATCGGAACTTGGAAATTACATGATGGCAGTCTATTTCTTTATGGGTATTTCCATTTCGTTAATTGTTTCGTTCGCTATTCGCAAAGTTTTTAATATTGCACAGTAAAACGTGATACCACAAAATTGAAATATTTCTAGCTATATGTGGCGTACTAGGCTCAACGTTGCATTTAGTTTAATAGCTAAGCTAATAGTATTTAAAACGCTTTCCACAATAGTAAAATACAAACGCACTTTTTTTTCCCTTTTTAAATGATAAAAATTAAATGAATGAAATAACGATAGTAACCCATGATGGCAATTTTCATGCTGATGATGTTTTCAGTGTTGCGGCACTAAAAACAATTTTCCCTGCCTTTAAGCTAATAAGAACTCGTAATTTAGATATTATTAGTGAAGCTGATATTGTCATAGATGTGGGCGGTAAATATGAAGCAGATAATGGCCGTTTTGACCATCACCAACGTGGTGGCGCTGGAGCACGAGACAATGGCATACCGTATTCATCTTTTGGTTTGATTTGGCAAAAATATGGTTTAGCCATATGTCAGGATAATCAAGCAATAGCCAACGCTGTTGATACCGGATTAGTGTCTGTCATTGATGCTATTGATTGTGGTCACGCAGAAGGAGTTTCTCAAGGTATATCGCTTAGTCAAACCATTTCAATGTTTAACCCTACATGGCAGGAGAACAGTCACTTTGATGAGTGTTTTGATGAAGCCATTAATTTTGCATCACGTGTATTAGCACGATTTATTGCTTCGGCGAGTGGTGGCATTAATGCAAAAGATATTGTCGCTAATGCCATTGAAAATGCTGATGATAAAAGAGTGATTGTTTTAGAGAAATACATTCCTTGGAAAACAACAGTACACGCATTATCTGATGAAGCTTTATATATGGTTTATCCTGCACCATCTGGGCAATGGAGAATCCAAGCAGTTCCTGTTGAACCGGGTTCATTTGAGGATAAAAAATCCTTGCCAAGTGCATGGGCAGGCTTATCCAATAAAGCATTGCAAGAAGTGACTGGAATAGATGATGCAATGTTTTGCCATAATGGTTTATTTATAGCAGGTGCTGAATCATTTGAAAGTACGATGAAAATGGCAACTATTGCACTGCAAGCATAAAGTATTTTTTAAGAAACTTTATGTAAATTATGGGGAATAAAATGAAAGTATATTTTTCACATGGTAAAGAAAGTGGCCCTTGGGGGAGTAAAATTAAAAGGCTCTCAAAAATTGCTCAAGGGCTGGGCTACAGTGTAGATAGCATTGATTACTCAACTATTGACGATCCTGATTTACGTGTTGAATTGCTTGTTAAAACCCTAGCTAAGGAAGAAAAAGATTTTATACTCGTTGGCTCAAGTATGGGCGGTTATGTATCGTTAGTCGCTGCTGAACAAGTTAACGCAAAAGGCATCTTTTTATTAGCGCCGGCGTTATTTATGAAAGGTTATGCAAAACAGAAATATGAATACAACACTGACATAGAAATTGTTCATGGTTGGTCAGATGGTATTATCCCAGTAGAGCATTCAATAAAATTTGCTAAAAGTAGTGATTGTTCATTGCATTTAATCTCTGGAGATCATCGTTTGAATACGTCTATAGAAGTTGTTGAAAAATTATTTTCACAATTTCTTATTTCGCAAACATAATTGTTTATCGTATTATTAAAATTGAAATCTTAACTAAACACTCTAAAATATAAGATAGTCGTTTATCCATGCTCAACTGAGTATATTTAAACAGCTTTTAAAATTATTTATCGTTAAAAAAGGATATTAAATGGACACATTAGAGGTTTCTGCCACTCAAATTCAAACATTGTCACTAAAAGCATATGAGCTAGGAATAGAATATGCTCCTAGACTAGCATTAGCTATTCTTACACTAATTATAGGTTTGTGGATTATCAGTGGAATTACTAAACTGATTAAGCTATCAATGGAGCGTTCGAAAGTTGATCCTACGCTTATTCCATTTATGGGAAGTTTAGTTTCTTGGGTACTTAAAGTACTACTCTTTATTTCTGTTGCTTCTATGATTGGTATAGCAACAACATCATTTATTGCTGTATTGGGTGCTGCTGGTTTAGCTATTGGTTTGGCTTTGCAGGGAAGTTTGGCAAACTTTGCTGGTGGTGTGTTAGTGATGATTTTCAAACCATACAAAGTAGGTGATTTAATTGAATCTCAAGGACATTTAGGGGTTGTAAAAGAAGTACAAATATTTAATACCATCTTAATTGCTCCACAATCTAAACAAGTAATCATTCCTAATGGAGCAGCCTCTAATGGTTCAATTGTAAATTACACTGTTGAAGGACAAATACGTGTCGATATTACTGTTGGTGTTTCATATGATGCTGATATTGATAAAACAAAAGCTGTATTAATGGACGTATTACGTGCCAATGACAAGGTAATGCAAGATCCTGCACCTTTTGTTGGTGTGTTAGAGTTGGCCGATAGCTCGGTTAATTTTGCGGTAAGACCTCATTGTTTACCAAAAGATTATTGGGATGTGTTTTTTAGCGTAAATGAAGACGTTAAAAAAGCGCTTGATAAAAATGCTATCTCTATTCCGTTCCCACAACGCGATGTGCATTTAATTCAATCGTAGTCGTTAGGAATAAAATTAAAAAATAGGCGTTGATATTTTAATATTAATGCCTTTTTATTTGGTAATTGAAAGTAGTAGATCATTAACTTAAGTCGTTTAATATGAGCTTAGAGCCTTTCAATTTAGTTTATATTTAAATAAATATGACAATATTAACCACATTAATTTCAGATGTTCATGCTTGCACTTTGTGCGAATCAAAGCTTGAGCATGGCGTTCGGCCAATAATTCAAATTGATTCAAGTGCAAAAATTCTTATTGCGGGCCAAGCGCCTGGAAGAAAAGTACATGAGTCAGGTATTCCTTTTGATGATGCTAGTGGCGATAGGCTCAGACAATGGATGGGGATTTCGAAAGACGGCTTTTATAATTCAAAAGAAATTGCCATTTTACCAATGGGCTTTTGTTATCCAGGAAAAGGTAAATCAGGTGATTTACCTCCGCGCACTGAATGTGCTGTTGCTTGGCGTAGTAAGTTGTTAAAACAATTACCGCAATTGCAGCTTACATTAGTTATTGGGCAATATGCTCAGTCATATCACCTTCCACAGAATAATTTATCTGTTACTGAAACGGTTAATTCATGGAAAAATTATTGGCCAAATCTTTTACCATTACCTCATCCTAGCCCAAGAAATAATGGTTGGTTAAAGAAAAACCCTTGGTTTGAAGATGAAGTATTACCACACCTTCGTGAACGAATTATTGCATTATTATGATAATAGATGTGAATACAGAAAATAAAAAACTTACACTGTGTATTTACAACGTTTAGATAAAGTAGGGAATTGTTAAAGATGAAAAGACTATATTTGTCCGTATTTGTTAGCCTTATATTATTGTTTTGGGCAAACTCTTCTGAAGCATCATCAGTTGAACAAGCCTTTAAAAATAAAGAAAGTGATGTACAAGTTAAAGGCCTAGGCACTGTCATTCGTTTATTGAAAGATGATAATCAAGGTTCTCGTCATCAGAAATTTATTGTTAAGCTTGCATCAAGGAAAACTGTTTTAATCGTACATAATATTGATATTGCCCCAAGAATTAATAACATTTCCATTGGCGATATTGTGCAATTTTATGGTGAATATGAGTGGAATAGAAAAGGAGGGTTAGTCCATTGGACTCATCGCGACCCTAATAACCGCCATATACATGGTTGGTTAAAGCATAAAGAAAGTGTTTATCAATAATTAGAAAATGATCGAATTATCATTGAATTAAACGTTGAGCTTTTCTTAAACAGCTATTATCCTGACCCTGTAACAAAATCTGTGTAACTGCCTATCATTAATACCCATATAGGGTTTA
>CAJXUT010000228.1 GCA_913061365.1 uncultured Colwellia sp. | reverse complement strand
TACGAGATTCCTCTACGTCTCGTGGGCTCGGAGATGTGTATAAGAGACAGGTCGCGAGTTAGGGGATTCAGTTGACGCGGTAGTAATGGGAGTTCCATATGATTTAGCTACAACAGGGCGCTCAGGTTCTCGTTACGGACCTAATGGAATAAGACAAGCTTCAGCTCAATTACGTTGGGAAGAAAAGCGCTGGCCATGGACTTTTACCTTAGCTGAAAAATTGAATGTAGTTGATTACGGTGACTTACACTTTAATGTTGGAAACAGCGAAAGTATGATGACCTCAGTTGAAAGTGAAGCTTATAAAATATTTTCAGCCGATAAAATATTACTTACCTTTGGAGGCGATCACTTTATTACTCTGCCTTTATTGCGTGCAGCACATAAACACCATGGCAAACTTGCCTTAATTCATTTTGATGCACATACCGATAATGATTACGGTGAACTGTCATTTGACCACGGTACAATGTTTCACCATGCGCCTCGAGAAGGTTTAATTGATAGTGATAAAACAATTCAGATAGGTATCAGAACAGCCTACAACTACAGTAATCATCCTTTTAAAGTGATTAATGCTGAACAGGCAAATAACCAAAGTGTTGATGAAATAGTAAGGGCTATAAAAGAAACTGTAGGTGATACGCCGGTGTATTTAAGTTTTGATATTGACTGTTTAGATCCCGCATTTGCACCGGGAACAGGTACACCCGTTTCAGGAGGGCTAACAAGCAACCGTGTACTACAAATTATACGCGCTTTATCTGGCTTGAATATTGTGGCTATGGATCTGATGGAAGTAGCACCTGCCTATGACAATGCTGAAATAACGTCTTTAGCGGGAGCAACAATCGCGTTAGAAATGCTCCATATTGTTGCGAATAAAAAGTAGCGTCATTAATGCTTAGTATTCGCATATCATTTATTCAGGCCAATAGTTCTCATTAATATTATGCGCTATTGGCTTGGTTTTTAGTGAGAGTGATATACTTTTATGCTGTTGTTAATGTGTTTGTCCTCGTTATTTATAATTCAAATACTTGAGAGAAAACATCCCTAAGTAATTCAACTTTTTTATTCTCTCTAGGGATTTTTTTACTGACTAAAGAAAGTCTAAATTGATAAAAATGGCTACTAGGCTTTATTATTCTTATTTCACCTCTATTTAGCTCTGCTTGAATAAAACTTTGTTGCATATACCCTATATAGCAACCAGATAAAATCATCGCCTTTCGCGTATCAAATTGATAAGACTTTGCCGCTAAGTTGAGTTTCTCTAACTGCTGCTTGCCGGCTAAATCAATATTAATACCTGGGTGTATAGCAGGAACTTCACCTAATTTTTCTTCAGATATAGCCGTATCTACTTGATTAAAAAATGGATGTAGTTGACCACAACATAAATAAATAGACTCGCTAAAAAGAGGCTGGTATTGCAAGCCTTCAATTTGTTGATAGCTTGGAAAGAGACCTATATGGGCTTTATCTTTTAGTAATGATTTTTCTATATTAGAAATAGAGTCGCCGTCCAATACAATATGTAGGTTAGGGGATGCTTCATTAATTGTTTTAATCACTTGCGCCATTTTATGCTGCTTGCTTTCATCAAGTTGATCAGCACATAAAATAATTAACTCACCACTTAATTCACTGCCTAAGCTGTCTATTAATAAAGAAAAATCATCCATGGTTGCAAATAGCTCAAGTACTGCTTGATAAACTGCTTGCCCATCTTCTGTTAAAGAAAATCCTCCACGGCCACGTAAACATAGCTTCAACTTCATGCGAGTTTCTAAGTTGGACATATGTACGCTAACGGTTGACCGTGTTATTCCCAGTGCATTAGCGGCGGATGAAAAACCACCATGTTCAACGACGGATATAAAAATTCTCAGTAAACGTAAATCGTATTCACTGACAGGCTTAGGAATAATAGAATGTTTATACATGTTTTGTTTACTTCAAACTAAAGGTTTATTGTTTTGTATTTAACCTTAATTAAAACTAGGTTTCAATAAGGTTATTGTTTATTAATTCATTAGCGAGATAAAACCATGACAGAATTTACTTGTAACTTAGAAAGAGCAGGCATTAAAGATAGCCAGCTTGTAAAACCATTTTCATATATTAATGGCAGTTGGCATAGCAGTGAAACACACTTTCCTGTAATTAACCCTGCAAATGGTGAAGTGGTTGCTAACATGAGTAATGCTGATGTGGCTGAAACTGAATTGGCTGTTTCTGCTGCTAAAGGCGCATTAAAAATGTGGTCAGCTAAATCAGCTAATGAACGTGCAACTTTATTACGCAACTGGTTTAACTTGGTTATGGAAAATCAAGATGACTTAGGACGTATTTTAACGTTAGAACAAGGTAAACCATTAGCTGAAGCAAAAGGCGAGATTGCCTACGGAGCAGCATTTTTAGAATGGTTTGCTGAAGAAGGTAAGCGTATTTATGGTGACACAATTCCAGCACTTTCTAATGATAAAAAAATTATAGTGATTAAGCAGCCGGTAGGTGTTGTTGCTTCTATCACGCCATGGAACTTCCCAAATGCAATGATTGCACGTAAAGCTGCTGCGGCATTAGCAGCAGGTTGTACTTTTGTTGTTAGACCATCTGAATCAACACCGTTATCAGCATTAGCTATGGCTGAACTAGCTGAAAGAGCAGGAATTCCTGCAGGCGTATTTAACGTTGTTGTGGGTAGTAACTCTAGAGGGATGGGACAAGTACTAACTCAACATCCTGACGTAGCAAAATTCACATTTACCGGTTCTACAGGTGTTGGCAAACTTTTATTAACGCAATGCTCAACAACCGTGAAAAAAGTATCGATGGAGTTAGGTGGTAATGCACCATTTATCGTTTTTAACGACGCTGATCTAGATGCGGCAGTACAAGGCGCTATTATTTCTAAATACCGTAACGCAGGTCAAACTTGTGTTTGTACAAACCGTATCCTTGTTCAACAAGGTGTCTTAGAAGAGTTTACTGAAAAGTTCATCAAAGCGGTAAAAGAATTATCACTAGGTGATGGCTTAACAGCAGGTGTAGACCTTGGCCCTATGATTTCAGACAAAGCAGTTTCTGATGTTGAAAAACTGGTTGGAGACTCGGTTGCTGCGGGTGCAGCAATCGCTTTTGGAGGAGAAAGAACAGCAGAAGGCGAGTGTTTCTATCAACCAACAATTCTTACTGGCGTAACAAATGATATGCCAATTGCAGCGAATGAAATTTTTGGTCCTGTATCACCAATTATTGCATTTGAAACTGAGCAAGAAGCGATTGAACTGGCTAATGATACTGAATATGGTTTAGCAGCGTATTTCTATTCTCGTGATATCGGCACCGTTTGGCGCGTAGCTGAAGGCCTTGAGTTTGGTATGGTTGGTATTAACGAAGGCATTATATCTAATGCAGCAGCACCATTTGGTGGCGTAAAACAATCAGGTAATGGTAGAGAAGGTTCAAAATACGGTTTAGACGATTACCTAGAAATCAAATACTTATGTATGGGTGGTTTAGATAAATAATTTCGTTTAGAAATATTTATATTACTTGGGAGAAAATAAAAATAATTATTCTCCCAAAACTGAAATTCAATAATAGCAAAAATAGAAAATAGAGATATTACAATGACAACATCAAATCAAGAACTACAAGCCCGTAAAGCTAACGTTATCGCTCGCGGTCAAGGCAACATGTATCAAGCATATGTAGAACGTGCTGAAAACTCAGAAATATGGGATGTAGAAGGTAATCGTTATATTGATTTTGGTGCTGGCATTGCAGTATGTAATACCGGTCATAGTCATCCAAAAGTTGTGGCAGCGGTAAAAGAGCAATTAGATAAATTTAGCCATACGTGTGTGATGGTTAATCCATATGAAGTTGCTGTTGAATTGGCAGAGAAGTTAATTGAAATTGCTCCTGGTGATTCAGAGAAAAAAGCTATTTTTGTTTCAACGGGTGCAGAAGCAGTTGAAAACTGTGTGAAAATAGCACGTGCTCATACAGGACGTCGTGGTGTTATTGCCTTTAATGGTGGGTTTCATGGCCGTACTAACTTAACAATGGCACTAACGGGTAAAATTACACCTTATAAAAACTTATTTGGTCCATTCCCTGGTGATATTTTCCATGCACCATACCCAATTGATTGTCATGACATCACGGTTAAACAATCATTAAAAGCGCTTGAAAACTTATTTAAAGTTGATATTGCACCGAGTGATGTTGCCGCAATTATTGTTGAGCCAGTGCAAGGTGAAGGTGGTTTTTATGCTGCTCCAACTGAGTTTTTACAAGCATTACGTAAGCTTTGTGATGAACACGGCATTATGCTAATCGCAGATGAAATTCAAACAGGTTTTGGTCGTACAGGCAAAATGTTTGCATTTGAATACTCAGGTGTAGAAGCTGATCTTATGACTATGGCTAAAGGTATTGCGGGTGGTTTCCCTATTGCAGCTGTTGTAGGTAAAAGTGAAGTAATGGATGCACCACTACCGGGCGGTTTAGGTGGTACTTATGGTGGTTCACCTGTGGCTTGTGCAGCAGCCTTAGCTGTTTTAGACATTATCAAAGAAGAAAATCTTATTGAACGTTCATTACAGATTGGTGAGCAATTCAATCAACGTTTAAATCAGTTAAAAGAAGAATTCCCACAACTGATTTTAGATGTACGTAATCAAGGCTCAATGATTGCGATGGAATTAATTCAAAATGGTGATTCAGAGCAACCTAATACCGAATTAACTCAAGCTCTTATTGCTAATGCGGCACAAAATGGTTTGGTATTACTGGCTTGTGGATTCTACGGTAACGTAATCCGTTTCCTTCCTCCACTAACGATAACAGACGAAATACTAGCAGAAGGCTTGGATGCGTTTGAAAACATGTTCAAACAACTTGCAGGTTAGTGTGTAACTTTTATAAGACGCTAAACAGCCCACTATATATAAATGTATAACTTACAATAATAATTAAAGGTTACGTTATGAAAACAGAATTTCAACAAAAAAATACCGCACATCACTTTCAACCATTTAGTGATAATAAAGAACTTTCTGAAACAGGTATTAAGTTAATATCTAAAGCGGAAGGTGTTTATATTTATGAAGACAATGGCAAGAAATACCTCGATGGTATGGCAGGTTTATGGTGTGTAAATATTGGTTATGGCCGCAAAGAATTAATTGAAGCAGCGAGTCAACAAATGACTGAATTGCCATATTATAATTTGTTCTTTAAAACAACTACGGCACCTGCAACTAACTTAGCTGCAAAAATTGCGTCTCTTGCACCGGCACACATGAACAAAGTATTTTTCACTGGTTCTGGCTCAGACGCTAATGATACCAACTTTAGAATGGTACGTCGTTACTGGGACTTAAAAGGTAAGCCAACAAAGAAAACGTTTATTAGTCGTACCAATGCGTATCATGGCTCAACAGTTGCTGCTGCAAGCCTTGGTGGTATGGGTTATATGCATGAACAAGGTGACTTACCAATTGATGGTGTTGTACACGTTGATCAACCTTATTGGTTTGCTGAAGGTGGCGATTTATCAAAAGATGATTTTGGACTTAAAGCGGCTCAGTCATTAGAAAAGAAAATCTTAGAAGTTGGCGAAGATAACATTGCTGCTTTTATCGCTGAACCTTTCCAAGGTGCTGGCGGGGTAATTACTCCTCCTGATAGTTACTGGCCAGAAATTAAAAAAATTCTTGCTAAGTACGATATATTATCTGTCTCTT
>CAJXUT010000227.1 GCA_913061365.1 uncultured Colwellia sp. | reverse complement strand
TCTACACTATCCTCTTCGTCGGCAGCGTCAGATGTGTATAAGAGACAGATATAAGTCAGCGATATATAACTAGAAGAGTAGCTATAAATACTCTTCTAGCAAATTTTACTAAAGGATTTAAATAAAAATCAGTTATATGATTTGAAAGGGATTTAGGAAGGTTAACTGTAGATTAGTTAGATGCACATTCAATTAACTTATCTATATCTAAAATAGAGATAAGCTTACCATCAACTTTGATTAAACCGTTCTTATGAAAACGATTTAATAAGCGACTAATGGTTTCAACAGTAAGCCCAATATAATTACCAATATCGCTACGCGTCATGGTTAGACGGAAATCTACCGAAGATAAGCCGCGAGCATGATAACGATCGCTTAAGTTAACTAAAAAAGTTGCAACACGTTGTTCTGCATTCTTTCTGTTAAGTAATGTTAGCATTTCTTGATCGGTTCTGATCTCATTGCTCATCAAACGTAAAACTTGTTTTTTAAGCTTTGGCATGGTGTTCGATAAGGTATCTAGGCTAGTGTAAGGTATCTCACAAACCATTGAGGTTTCTAAAGCTTGTGCAAAGCTTTTATGTGCATTATCTGCAATAGCATCAAAACCTAATAAATCGCCAGCCAAGTGAAAACCAGTAATTTGCTCCTCGCCTTGTTCGTTTACAGTAAACGTTTTAAACGTTCCAGAACGGATAGCGAATAAGCAATTAAGCTCTTGACCATCATTATAGATTTTATCGCCTTTATGAATAGGTCGTTTACGGTCAATGATATCGTCAAGGGTATTGAGTTCTTGATCATTAAGAGTAAAGGGTAAGCAAAGTTCACTAATACTACAACTTTGACATTTAATATGCTGTGCACTAGCACCATTATTGTTTGGCATGCTCTACTCTACTTTTAGTTTAGAAGTAATTGGTGTATTACTCTAATTATCAGGACTAGTGTATGGTATTAAAACATTTGTTGATATGCAACAATAAAACTATAAATACCAAAGGATATTAAGATTAAAGCCATTACTTTTCGTAAAGCAGGGTTGACTAGTATGCTTTTTATACTATCGAAACCTATTGATAAAGTTAACAAAGCTGGCAGAGTACCTAAGCCAAAGAAAAGCATGATACCAGCCCCATTGACTACACTGCTACTCGCCAGTGCCCATGTCAATGTAGAATAAACTAGCCCACAGGGAAGCCAACCCCAAATAGCACCAAGGCCGAGTGCTTTTAACGGTGTGTTCACTGGAATAACATGGCTTGCTAAAGGTGAAATGTATTGCCACAATCTTTTGCCTAATGATTCAACTCTATTCAACCAAAGCAACCATTGACCTAAATACAAACCGAGCAAAATCATAAATACAGCTGAAAATATTCTTAAACCAGCTAGTGGTAAACCAATATTTTTTGCAGCGATAGAGCCAGTAAAACCAACAATAGCCCCAATGGCGCAATAAGAAGCTATTCGTCCAAAATTATAACAAAAAACGAGTACGAACTTTTTTGAATTATACGTTGGTGGTTTTTGGTCATTAACAGCAATTTGTTGATTACTTGCGTATTTATTCTCTGAGATTGCAGAAGTAAGCATGGTCGTTATACCGCCACACATACCTATACAATGGCCTGATCCAAGTAGCCCGATGATGAATGCTGAAAAAAGGTCTAAACTCATTTGTTTTTACTTTTCACATCATCGTTTATTTCTGTTTTTTGTAAATTACTCTCATCAATTGGTTCTTCATCGAAGAGAATGCCCATCCCTTGTTTTTCTAAGTCATCAAATTGTTCAGACTTTACTGCCCAGAAAAAAAGGTAGATACCAATGCCAGTAAGCAATACTGCAATTGGAATTAAAATATAAATGATACTCATAAATTTCGCCTTTATTTTTTCAGTAAACGCAACGAATTGGTAATAACTAAAATAGAGCTTGCTGACATACCTATAACAGCCATATATGGAGTAATGTAGCCAGCAACGGCTAACGGTAACACAATGGCATTATAACCCAGAGCCCATAAGTAATTTTGAAAAATAATTCGACGACTTTTAACCGCGATATAATTTAGCGTATTAACACTGGAAAGTTGGTTATTTAGTAAAATAACATCTGCGCCACTTTTGGCTATGTCTGTTCCACATCCCATTGCCATTGACACATGAGCTGCACCAAATACAGGGGAGTCATTAACACCATCACCTATCATAGCGACTGTAGCATTTTGTTCTTTTTGGATTTTTTGGATTTTCGACATTTTGTCAGTCGCACTTAATCCACCATAATAATTAGGGATTGATAGTGATTCAGCTACTTTTTGACAAGCATTCTGACTATCGCCTGACAGAATTAAGGTTTGATTATTTTCATTCAATTTTGCAATTAATGTTTGGGCATCTTCTCTCACTTTATCTGTAAGATAAAAAGCGCCAATCACAGTATTGTTAAAAACTAAAACACAAGAAGCATTGAGTAATGTTGTTTGTTCTTTTTGAGCAACATTAAAGTTATCAAGCAGCCAATTAGGCTTGCCAATGTGGAACTGTTTATTATCGACTAAACCACTAATACCTCTTCCTGAATGCACATTGACATCAGCTGTATTCATATTGAAATTTCGGTATTGCTTGAATGGTTTAGCTAACGGGTGCTCAGAGTAAGACTCTAATGCAGCGGCAATAGCTAAGATATCATCTTTGTTGTAAGAGTTATCTGCGGATAACAGCTCTACATGCTCAATGGTAAAATCACCAGTGGTTAATGTACCTGTTTTATCAAAAGCAAATGTATTGATGTTAGGGATTGTTTCCATTACATGGGAAGACTTGACCATAATACCATCTCGATTCAGGCGAGTTGTGGCACAGGTTAAAGCAGTTGGAGTAGCTAAAGATAATGCACAAGGGCATGTTGCTACTAAAACTGAAAGGGTGATCCAAAAAGCTTCTTCCGGTAAATTTTGTTGCCAATACAAAGCAGTTCCAATGGCAGTAACTAAAATAATCGCAACAAAATATTGTGCAACTTTATCAGAAAATCGCGCTAATTTAGGTTTGTGGGCCTGAGATTGTTCACTTAAACGTATTAGTTGACTTAAAAATGATTCGCTGCTTGGCTGTTTTACTTTAACGGTTAAGTTACCATCACTATTAATTGTGCCAGCAAAAACACTATCACCAATGGTTTTATTTAAAGGTAATTGCTCTCCTGATAACATCGCCTCATTTACTTGGCTACTACCATTGACAATAATGCCATCAGCAGGGATGTTTTCACCTGGCTTTATTAAGACTAAGTCACCTTTGATTAAGAGTTTCGCTGCAACTAATTCTTCTTGTTCATTATCAGTAACTCTCGTAGCGGTCATTGGCATTAGCTTTAATAAATTTGCCGATATCTGAGCTGCATGAGACCTTGCTCTAAATTCTAAAAATTTACCTATAAGGAGTAAAAAAGTGAACATTGATACTGACTCAAAATACACTTCACCTTGCTCTGTTACTGTTGCCCATGCACTTGCACTAAAAGCTAAAATAATAGCAATAGATACTGGTACATCCATCGATAAACGTTTTAACTTTAGTGCCGTAATTGCACCTCTATAAAAAGGAAACGCACCATAAGTTGCTATTGGGATAGCTAAGATAAAGCTAACCCAACGTAAGTAGACAATATTGTGCTCTGCCATATCAGAAAACGCACCAAAGTATAAACCAACAGCAATCATCATTATTTGCATCATTAAAATGCCACTAATGCCTAAACGCTTAATAAATTTTTGACTGGTTGCTTTATTGCGCTGTTCTACTTCATTCGCTTTAAAGGGGAGGGCTTGATAGCCTATATGTTCAATAGCATTTAGAATTTCACTTAGTTTAACTTTTTCATCTTGCCATTTTATTGTTGCGCGCTGAGTGGTGGCATTAACCGTAATTTTATGGATGCCTTCTAGCTTAGTTATTTGCATTTCAATTAACCATGCACAAGCAGCACAACTAATGCCTTCTATTGTTAATATGGCTTCTTTTGAATCTTCGTTTTGATAGATAAACTCATTTTGTAATACACTTTCATCAAGCAGTTTGTTTTTTTGTTGTTGGACAGCTTTTAGCTGAGGAGGGATAAGATCCGTTCCTTTTTGAGCCGGCTCTGTTCGCACTTGGTAATATTGCGTGAGATTATTATCAACAATGGTTTGTGCAACGGCTTGACAACCTATGCAACACATAGGTTGTGCTTGTTGATTGATAGTGACACATAAATCTATGCCTAATGGCACTATCTCATTACAGTGAAAACAGAGTGTTTTTTTTGGTGAAGTACTTTGCATGGAAATCGATATAAAATAAGCGTTAATAAAAAACGAGATTACTGTGCTTTAATTGGATCTGGCACGATATCAATATAATTTTCTTGAGGTAAGCTAATAGTCTCATGAATTTTCCAGTTATTTTCAAATGAAGACAAGGTGATTTTCCATTTACCTGAGACCTCTTTATCAAATGTATGTCTGAAATAACCATTGCCATCTGGAGTCAACGATAACGTAAAGTCTTTTTCTTCTAATGTAGGATGAACAAAATGAATATTTAACAAAGAAAAGGTTTTTTCGATACCGGTAGGCTTAATAACCAATTCTTTTTTAGGTAACTTTAAAGCGAACTTCATTCCTAACTTTTGTGCTTGTTTAACTTTCGCAACTTGCAGGTTAATTGCTTTACCCGTTTTGTAATAATCACCAACAACTAGTGAATCGGGGTCAGTGTTAGCGATGATGTAAGTGGTAATGCCTGCAACAACAGCTGTAAAAGGAAGGATAAAAACTAACCAAGCCCAAGGCTCACGATACCAAGATGTTTTCATAAAGTTCAAACGTTTAAAGTGTATAAATTTGGCGCATATTATAGCGTTTATCACTATTCGGGGCTAGTATTCTTTATTAGAACTTAATAATAAAAAACCCTAGTTAACAGATAGTTAACTAGGGTTGATTTTATTATTTGTAAATAAATATTACATTGATATTACTTACAATTATCTCTTGGAGTTAGTCTTGAGAAAGAGAGTAGATATATGCACTAATTACATGTACCTTTTCTTCACCCAAAATATCTTTCCAAGGAGGCATTACACCAGCACGACCATTGCGAATAGATTCTTCAATAGCACGCTGTGAACCACCGTATAACCAAACATTGTCTGATAAGTTTGGAGCACCCATAGGTAAACCAAGCGCTAAACTACCTTGTCCATCAGGACCATGACAACCAGCACAAATACCAAATTTAGCTTTACCTGCTTTAGCTAGATCAGCGTTTACAGAGCGACCACTTAAGCTAATAGCGTAAGCAGCAACTTCTTTAACACCTTGTTCTCCGCCAAGAGCGCCGCCCCAAGCCATCATACCAACCGCTTTACGGCCGTTCATGATACTTTCTTTGATATTGTCAGGTGTACCGCCATATAACCAATCTTTATCAGTTAGGTTAGGGAAGCCAGTAGTACCACGAGCATCTGAACCATGACATTGTGAACAGTTTTGAATAAATAGGCGTTGACCTACTTTCAATGCTTCAGCATCGGTAGACAAGTCTTCAATACTACGCGCAGCGTAAGCATCAAAGATTGGTCCGTATTTAGCGTCAGCTTGTTCTACTTCACGGTCATATTGAACTAATACGCCAGAATCTTTTTTCAAATATTCTGCTGTTTTAGCCTGTCTCTTATACACATCTGACGCTGCCGACGAAGAGGATAGTGTAGAT
>CAJXUT010000226.1 GCA_913061365.1 uncultured Colwellia sp. | reverse complement strand
ATACGAGATTCCTCTACGTCTCGTGGGCTCGGAGATGTGTATAAGAGACAGGGAACATTGGTTGCTACAACCGTAATTTTTGCTCCTATAGAATCTTTAGCACGCATAATATCACGTAGGTGCTGATCTAAATCATCCAGTTTCGTATTGTCAGGAAAAAAGAACTGGTTTTGCTCTACTTCATTCCAATCGATATTTTCAAAATCAAGTGCTTCCCCATTTGAAGAAGTCGCTGTAATTTCACCAATTTGAGTTACGCAAGCTTGTATTGACATGCCAAACTTTTGCATTAAATACTTTTTAGCAACAGCACCGGCTGCAACTCGCATCGCCGTTTCTCTTGCCGAAGAGCGGCCACCGCCTCGGTAATCGCGTAAGCCGTATTTTTGCCAATAGGTATAATCTGCATGACCAGGACGGAAGCTTTGCGCAATATTGCCGTAATCTTTAGAACGCTGATCTGTATTCTCAATGATCAGGCCAATCGGTGTTCCTGTTGTTTTTCCTTCAAAAACACCCGACATAATTTTAACTTTATCAGCCTCATTACGAGCCGTAGTAAAACGTGATTTACCTGGGCGACGTCTATCCAGATCAATTTGTAAATCAGCTTCACTCAACTCAATTCCAGGAGGACAACCATCAATAATAGCTCCTAGCCCTAAACCATGACTTTCGCCAAATGAAGTAACAGTAAACAGTTTTCCAAAAGTATTGCCTGACATTTTAACTCCAACGTCTGTAATTAATTCTTTTAATTATGAGAATTTAAAGCAGCTTCAAAAACTGCTGAATACTCAACCAATTGTGCCTTAGTTAGCATGAATACACCATGCCCACCACGTTCAAAATTAAGCCAAGTAAAAGGAACTTCACTATATAAAGCTTTAACATGTATTTCTGAGTTACCAACTTCACAAAAAAGTAAGCCAGTATCAGTTAAATATTGAGCACTTTGCGCGAGTATTACGCGTACTATATCTAAGCCATCTTCTCCACAACCTAACCCCATTTCTGGTTCATGCTGATACTCTTCAGGCAAGCTATCAATATCTTGCTGATCAACATAAGGAGGATTAGTGACAATTAAATCATAACTTTGCCCTTCAACCCCAGAAAAAACGTCAGATTGAATTGGAATAACTTGTTCACTAAGACCGTGATTTTCTATATTCATTTGCGCAACATTTAGTGCATCTATAGACAAATCTACCGCATCAACTTCTGCCGAACTAAAATAACTAGCACAGGCAATGGCAATACAGCCACTCCCCGTACATAAATCTAAAATTCGTTTGGGTTCATTCTCTGGAACAATATATGGAAAGAACTGATTTTCTATTAATTCCCCTAATGGAGAGCGAGGAATTAACACTCGTTCATCAACATAAAAAGGCAATTGAGCAAAATAAGCAATATTAGTGATATAAGGAACAGGTATTTGCTCTTCAACACGACGATTAAATAGTGCCAATACGTTCTGTTTTTCTGACTCAACCAAACGACAAGTCAGTAACGTTTCATTCATGTCGTTAGGTAAAGATAAAGCATACATCACCAATATATAGGCATCATTGAAAGCATTCTCACTTCCATGACCATAAAATAACTCTGCTTGATTAAACAGTGTTGCGCCATATCGGCAATAATCAGCAATAGTATGTAATTGGCTTGTTACTGTGGTTATCTTGTTCACTTTCTATTCCTATGAATATTACGTTTGTGTCGCATCATTAAATTCTATACTTGTAAAGGTTAGCAGATATTTTTAAACTGCCGTTATGAAACTGAAAAATCCCCACTTAAAGCCAATGAATTCTGATGATAAATCACTCTTTAAAGAAGCCATGGGTAAGATCAAGCCTTTAAAGGTGGACACCATACACTTTGCTAAAAAAGTCAGCAAGCCTAAAACTCACACTCAGCCAAAAAACTGTAAAAAAGCGATTGCACAATTCCATTTTTCTGATGAATTTGAACCTCACCTTAATAAACAAGGGCCAATGAAGTATGTTCGATCCGATGTTAACAGTTTTGAAGCCAAAAATTTGCGTCGAGGCATATATGCCCCTGATTTAATTTTAGACCTGCATGGATTAGATCAACAGCAAGCTAAAAAAGAAATTGCAGCACTACTTTATGCATGTCAAAAAGAGCATGCTCAATGCGTTTGCATTATACATGGACTTGGCTCAAGAATATTAAAAAATAAAGTTCCCCATTGGTTAGTTCAACACCCTGATGTTATGGCATTTCATCAAGCACCTCTAGAATGGGGAGGCAATGGTGCATTGTTGGCTTTAATAGAGCTAAAAGATAAGTTTAATTAGTTATTAACTTGGCAAGGGGAAACAATTTCCACTAGTTGTCCTTGCATAGCGTCAATATCATAATCAATAACAGCAATAGCACCTGTAGCAAACATTGGCATATTATTTTTATCTGTTAATTCAGCAACAAAGTAGCTAACAAAGGGCATGTGAGAAATAAACAAAATTGCTGAACTATTGTCATTGTAATCACTCTTTTGATACTGGCTACATACACCATCAACAAAATCATGCACCTGTTTAGCATCACCAGATGGCGTAATAAAATCAGCTGTTTTAGCTTGGTGACTAAATAGTCCATCTTTATCCAGTGAGTGAGTAACACTCTCGTATGTTTGTTGTGCTCTAATATATGGGCTAACCAACACATCTAAAAAGTTAGCACTGCGTTGCGATAGCCATTGCCCCATAGTTTTGGCTTCATCAATCCCTTGCTTTGTCAAAGGCCGCTGTGAGTCATCACCTGCAATTTCAGCAGCTTCACCATGACGCATTATAAAGATTTTCATTTAGTCTCCCGCATATCAAATAGATAAGTTCACGCGGCTGTTTATTTTGCGGCTATAGTAATAGAAACTAAATACCTTTTACATCAACTATTAAGAATAAAATGGACTCAAGTTATTCCATAAGGTAATTTAGACTGTCAGCTTTTTATAGTAATGGTTTTTTACACTCATTCTTGCTGTCAAAATTAGGAGGCAAGCTTTGAAGCAAAGTCCAAATGATTTCAAAAAATATCAATCTCTTACCTTAGAGAATGGTTTAAAAGTTTTATTGATTCATAATGATGAGTCTGACAAATCTGCCGCAGCACTTGCTGTTAATGTTGGGCATTTTAATGATCCCCACGACAGGCAAGGATTAGCTCACTTTTTAGAACACATGTTATTTTTGGGTACAGATAAATACCCCGATGGCAGTGAGTACCAAAAGTTTATCAGTCAACACGGTGGTAGTAACAATGCATGGACTGCAACCGAACATACCTGTTTTTATTTTGATATACATCATCAATGCTTCTCTGAAGCGCTAGATCGTTTTAGCCAGTTCTTTATCTCACCTCTTTTAGCTGATGAATTTATAGCAAAGGAACGTAAAAATATTGAAGCTGAATTTAAGTTAAAACTTAAAGATGATATACGCCGTTTATATGATGTTCATAAAGAAACTATTAACCAACGTCATCCTTTTTCTCAATTTTCAGTAGGGAATGTTGACACGCTTGCCGATAGAAATGGAAAAAGCATTAGTAAAGAAGTAAGAGACTTCTTTACTTTATATTACCAAGCAAGTTACATGACACTTGCCATAGAAGGGCCACAATCACTAGATGAATTAGCACAACTTGCTAGCAAAATGTTTAGCGACATCAAAGATAATAACTCAGCACTACCAATTATAACTGAGCCTTTATATTTACCTGAGCATAAGAGTGTTTATATAAATGTCAAACCAGTAAAGAATGATCATCAATTAATCATGAGCTTTGCCATGGAGAGTATTGATAAATTCTATAAAGACAAACCTGAATCTATTCTAGCCTATCTAATAGGACATGAAGGCGAAGGCAGCATTTTAGCTACATTAAAACAAAAACAATGGGCTTTAGGATTAACTGCAGGTTCTGGTATTAACGGTTCTAACTTTAAAGACTTCAATATTAGTATTAGTTTAACTGAAAAAGGCGAAAGCTGTATTGATGGCATTATCGAAGTCGTATTTTCTTATATTGGTTTATTAAAGTCTGCAAAATTGCCTCTTTTTTATTACCAAGAAAAACAAGCAATAGCCAAATTATCATTTACTTATCATGAAAAAAATCGCCCCTTAGATAATGTCAGCCAACTTGTTATTAATATGCAACATTATCCCAACGAAGATTACATTTTTGGTGATTACATTATGTCAGGAATGCAAGAGGAGAACATTAATCTATTATTGAGCTATTTAAATGCCAACAATGTACGTGTTGTTCATGTTAGTCAAAATAATGACTTCTCAAAAACAAGTTTTTGGTATCAGGTTCCTTATAGTATTAATAAAATATCATCAAAAAACATCACATATTGGGAAGAATTGTCGACACCAAACACTCCTAACTTTAAAACAAATGACGTATTGTTTTTGCCAAAAGAAAATCCATATATAACAGATGACCCCTTTGTTTATGACAATATTAATACCAACACTTTACCTATTCAAATAGAAGACAGTAGTGGGTTATCAGTATGGTATAAACAAGATACTACTTTTAAAGTCCCCAAAGGTTATATTTATTTAGGCATTGATTCTCCTTATTCCATTAAAAGCATTGAAACGATAGCCATGACAAGGTTATTTGTTGATCTATATAGTAATGCTGTCATTGAACAAAACTATGATGCAGAGCTTGCAGGTATTCACTACCACCTCTATGCTCACCAGGGAGGACTTACTCTACAGTTATCAGGTATCAGTAAAAACCAACCAAAATTATTAGATAAACTGCTTTATCAGTTAACTCACCAGAAAATTAGCGAAGATAACTTTATACTCTATAAAAACCAGTTGATTAAACATTGGCAAAATAGTGATAAAAGTAAATCAATATCACAGCTATTTTCAACGCTAAGCTCATTAATGCAACCTAATAATCCTAATGCTGATGAACTCTCTAAAGCGTTAACTAAAATTAACTTTTCACAGTATCAAGAATTCTGTAACAAGCTTTTTAAAAACGTTACCCTTGAAGTACTAATTCATGGTAATTGGTTAATTGATCACGCTACTCACATCACCAACAGTATTAAGTTAGCTTTTGCCAATAATTATCATCACCAACATGCTGTAAAATGTCCCGTAATTGATATTACAAACAAACATTCTCATATTCTCCCTTTGCTCATTCCTGAGCATGACCATGCCAGTGTAGTTTACTACCCGTTAGAAACAAGAGACGAAAACTTAGTAGCTTTAACGATGGTTACTAGTCAGCTTTTATCACCACTTTTTTTTCAAGAAATGCGCACCGAAAAACAGTATGGATATCTCGTTGGTGTAGGATATGTACCGATTAACCGCTATCCTGGTATTGCCTTTTATATTCAATCACCACATACCAATGCAATAACTCTAACAACAGCTATAGACGAATTTATTACTAATAGTTTAGATATGCTGACTGAAATGAATGATAAGAACTGGTTGAGTTTGATTAATGGCTTATCAGGACAATTACAAGAAAAAGATAATAACTTAAGAATAAAAAGCCAACGGTTTTGGGCTGCCATATGCAATAAAGACCTAACCTTCTCTCACAAAGAAAAATTAGTTTCTGCAATATTATCATTGAGTTTCGAACAAGTGAAAAGTTTTATAAAAGATCAACTGATGATAATTGCAAATCCAGACAGAATTGCTTTAATGTCAACAGAAGAAATCAGCCTAATAACATCCCAAAAAACAGTACATAACATAAATGCTGTCTCTTATACACATCTGACGCTGCCGACGAAGA
>CAJXUT010000225.1 GCA_913061365.1 uncultured Colwellia sp. | reverse complement strand
ATACTTGCCTGACATGTTAGCTAAACCGTTTATCGAACAAGGAAAGTTCTTTGAAATTAATAGCTTACCAATTTTCGAACGAGAACTCTTTAGTGCTTTTCATAAAGAGAATGAAAATGAAGAACGCATCATTGAGATTCGAAACTTACTGAGAAAAGATGAACCAGAAGCACCTGCGATCATGATATCTAGATAACATTGGCAGCTAACTGAGTGTGTCTGATACTTAAATTTAACTCTACTATTATATGTAAAAAAAATTTATCGTTAACTTAAAAATATTTTACTTTTCTTCATCACTAAAAACATAGATTATCCGCTTTTAATCTAATTACCTTTTTGGTGGCCTTAACATGACCCTTAATCCTAATTACGAATTGTCTTCTTCTACTGATATAGACTTTAACGATGAGAAGCCTAAAGATGAACTTGATAATAGTGTGGCTGATTTTGATTTAGATATTGCGCCGACAGAGGGCAATAGTTCAAAACATATCAATAAACGAAATTACCTAGCAAAGAAGAAAATTGAATTATTACAAGAGGAACGTCGACTTAGAAAGCTCGACCAAGATTATTATGATGATTGGGATTAATCTCATAAACACCTAATGACGACTACCATATTTAAGTTAATTTATTAAATTAACTTTCAGCAATTAATTTTTACGTATATTTCATCTTATCACTTGTTGGTTTGTGATATGAATTTTACCTATGAAAAGGCCTATTCATGAATATTCTTTTTTTAATGTATCCTTGGGATAAAATTGAACCCGAAACAGATTCTACTTTGCGGCTCATTCATGAATGTGTGACAAGAAATCATACCGTAGCTATTGCTACTCCGCATAATTTAACCATGAGAGATTCCGTTTCTAGCGCCTTTTGTCAGGTTTTTAAAAAAGGAGTTACTACGCCTGTCAGTGTCACATCATTTTATAAAAAAGCTGAGTTTAAAAAGTCGCAGTTACCGCTTGCTGGTTTTGATACCATTATCATGCGTGCCAACCCTCCACTAGATCCTATCACCTTAAACTTCCTTGATTCAGTCCGCGAAGATGTTTTTATCATGAACGATATTGATGGTTTAAGAATTGCTAATACGAAACTTTATACCGCATCATTTGATGACCCTACTAATCATTTTATACCTGTAACACATGTATCGAAAACACCTGAGTATTTAGAAGACGTATTACGTGAATCTGAATCAGGAAAGATGATTATGAAGCCATTAGATGGCTATGGCGGCCAAGGTGTTATCTTAGTTGAAAAGCATGCTCAAAAAAGTTTTCACTCTTTGTTAGAGTTTTACATCAATAGCGGTAAAGGCGGAAACTATGTGATTTTACAAGAGTATGTTGAAGGCGCTGATGCTGGCGATGTACGTATTTTAATGTTAAACGGTGAACCAATAGGTGCAATGAAGCGTGTACCCGCGACGAATGAAGTACGCTCAAATGTACATGCTGGTGGGACGGTGGTTAAGCACACCTTAACTAAAAATGAAAAAGCACTTTGTAAGCATATAGGCCCTAAATTAATTCGTGATGGTTTATATTTTGTGGGGATAGACGTCATTAATGAAAAATTGATTGAAGTCAATGTGCAGAGCCCTGGCGGCATAATGCGCATCAATAAATTAAACAATGTAAAACTACAAAAGAAAGTGATCGACTTTGTAGAGAGTGTTGTGAACGCTAAAGAAGCACTTGCTCAACGTAAAAATGAATTTAGAAAGGCAATAAATGATGCTCACGTTATCTGAAAAAGAGTGCATAGCACTCATCAAAAAAGGTGAGTGTTTTCATGCCGAAGTAGAGTCTGGGGCTTTTATAGTAAAAATTGATGAATACGCACCTATATTATGTACTGCTATTCATAATGGTCATAGACTTCGTCCAGAATTAGAAAAATCATTCCTTTTATCTAACTCAGAACGTTTCTATGAGGAAGACCCTTATACAGATGAACTCATTTCATCTTTTCCAATACAATTAATTGGTAATGACTCCAGATTTGAATATGATTTAAACAGAGCAAAATCATTATCAACCTATTTTAAAACCGCATGGGATAAGCATGTTTGGGAGAAGCCTTTAAACCAAAAACAACGTGCTAAAAATCATGGGAAACATCAATCTTTTTATAACGTACTAGAAGCAATAATTGAAGTGGTTGAAAAGCAATTTAAAAACTCTATTGTTTTCGATATACACTCCTACAATTACAAGCGAATTGAAAAAGATACACCCACATTTAACATAGGCTCTGGACAAATAGACATTGAACGCTGGGGGAATATTGTAAACCACTTTGAGAAACAACTTAACTTAATTGTATTGCCTAATCTTGATGTTCGAGCTGCTACCAATGAAGTATTTCACGGCAGAGGGTATTTAATCACCCATGTAAATGCTCATTTTGATAATACTTTGGTGTTACCCGTAGAAGTAAAAAAAATATTCATGGATGAAGCATCTGGTGACGTATATCCATTAGTTTTAGAAGAGCTAAAAGCTGGCTTTAAAAGAGCAATCAGTGAAACTGCTGCTTTTTTTGTTAGACGTTACGGTAAAACGAAGAAAACTCAAAAAGCAGATATGCTTTCTTCAACAATTAGCCCTGAAGTACTGACGCTTGATAAGCAACTGTATGCTCTTTGTAAAAAGGTTGAAACATTAAACTTTATTAATCCTGTAAATTTATCAGCACAACGCAATAAGTTTTTTAAAAATAGTTATGTTTCTCCAAGTTTCAATTATAAGCAACTTGATATTAACCCTTATAAATTTAGAGCGCAGCTATACAAGCTACCAGTTGAAGATATTAACGATGCTGATATTCAACAGCTATATCGTCACGTTATCGATAACTTAGCCAGTAAAATCGATTTATTGACCACTATAGGGACAGATGACTTTGTCTATAATTCACTAAAATACTATGGTGAGCCTAGTCATGTTGATATCGCTAATGCGCGCTTTTTACTTCATCTAAATACAGAGCATAGTGAAAACGACAGCAAAACTTTAAATGCTGATGAAGCTATTGAGTATTTTAAAAAACAAGCAGAGTTTTGGAAGTTAAATTGCCGAATTGAAAAATCGTCAAAAGTAGTTGCTAAAGCCATGGTAAATAATGAAAAAGCATTACTACTCATCAATAAAAATGCTTTTTTTACTGAAAAAGAAGTTCATGCTTTTGCTTATCATGAACTTGGCATTCATATGTTGACTACAATTAATGCTAAAAAACACCCTCTTAAAGTCTTTAGTCTTGGGTTAACAGGCAATACACATACGCAAGAAGGATTGGCGCTATATAGTGAATATTGCTCGGGAAGTTTAACAATTGACCGTTTAAAAGCGATTGCTTTGAGAGTTGTTGCCGTTCAATACATGTTAGAGCATGGAGACTTTGTTAAAACATATCATGCTCTAATGAATGAGTTTGATCTTGAAAAGGATTTTACGTTTACATTAACGACGCGTGTCTACAGAGGTGGTGGCTTCACTAAAGACTACCTATACCTGAAAGGATTTCGCGATATCATCAACTTAGCGAAAGCTAACTCAATCGATAACCTTTTAGTTGGTAAAACTGGATTACTAGATTTTGATATAACCAATGAAATAGTCGAACGTGGAATGATTACTAAACCTCAGTCATTATTTGATTTATCATACAAGCCTTCAGGGGACGAGGTATTAGATTTTATTATTGACTCAATTAAATAAATTTTCGTCTGCTAAGTCGGATCTATTGTCGTTAGCAAAGCCAATGCTAACTTCCGCTTTCGTATCTAAGTGAACATAAAACAGGATGTTTTTAATCGATTGTTTAGGTCGGCTTTGTGGCCAGCCTGTGTAAAAACTCATTACTCATTTATGAACTTCAAAATACCTTATAGTTCTACCTTTCTTTATTTTTTGAATAGGTGCGAGGTTAACTATAAAAAGATAAGGCTGTAGCCTATATCGTGGCCTTTATGGCGCTCATTAACCCTTCAACACCCATTATGTTTAACATTCGCTTGAAGTTATAAGCCAGAGCATGGAGATTCATTTCAGTTCGGACGTTTTTAAATCGACGAGTGAGTAAATGCGTCATTCCCATCCAACATTTAATCGTACCGAATGGATGTTCAACGGTCTGCTTTCTGATCAACATCAAGTCTGGTCGTTTTTTCATTAACTTATCCATATTGTCTATTCTGTCTTGATGCTCCCATCGAGATATTTTTCGTGGTGTTGCACTTTTTGTGCATTGTGGCTGCAAGTTACAATGTCGGCAATCTTTGACTCTGGCTCGGTAACGCATCAAATATAAATCACGGTCTTTTGTCCAGGTTTTACCAGGCATTAATTGAGAGTTGTTGGGACAAATATAAGCATCTTGTTCTTTATCATAGGTAAATTTCGAACGATTAAATATGCCTTTTTTCTCGCTGCCTGAGGTATCTCCCTTTGGTACAAGTGGTGTCATACCCGCATCTTGTGTGTCTTTGATATATTGGCCGCTGAAGTAACCCTTATCTGCGATAACTGTTAGGTCTTTTCTTTTTAGCGCGTGTTGAGCTAAAACCGCTGTAGGACAGAGTTGGCCTCGGTCAGCCGTATTCGTTACTTCATGTGCAATGATGAGATGATGCTTAGTATCAACAGCGCTTTGTATGTTGTAACTGACTATTCTCGTCATACCTTGTGTTTTCATCAATCTTGAATCGGGATCAGTGGTGGATATTTGTTTTTCTGGGTGGTCTTTAACTTCTTTTTCTAATGATTTTAATTCAGCAAGTTTCTGTTTTAAATTGTTAATTGTATCTTGTGTTGTTTTGATTGTTTGAGGACTATGTTGCTCTTCATCAGCTCTGTCTAATTTTTCTAAATAATTGCTAATATGCTTTTCAACACGTTCAATATGAAATGCCATTTTCTTTGGAGTGTAATTGTTATCTTTGTTGTTACTGGCTTTAAATTTACTGCCATCAATAGTAATCTCATCTTCATCAAACATATGAAGTTGTCGGCATAGCTGAACGAATGTACGGCAAACATGCTTAATCCCTTTAGCATTATTTTTTCTAAAATCAGCAATCGTTTTAAAATCAGGAGCAAGTCGCTCCAGTAGCCACATGAGTTCAATATTTCGATTCGCTTCAATTTCTAATCTTCTAGAGGATTGGACTCGATTTAGATATCCATAGAGATAGAGCTTTAACATGACAGCAGGGTGATACTTAGGGCGGCCTGTAGATTTGGTAATCACACCCGTAAAACCTAACTCAGCTAAATCTAATGCCTCAATAAACACATCGATGACTCTGACGGTATTTTCAGTATTAACAAAGTCATCGAGCGATTCAGGAAAGAGTGTAGATTGGGAACGGTTAACACCTTTAATAAAGCCTGACATGACACTTACCAATAAAGATTAACTTACTGATAAGTATAGCAAACGGGTATTATCTTTGTGGAGAAGGTTAAGACTGATTGATCATAACAATCAGGTAGTTATACGAAAAGGTGATCAAATGGTTTTCACACAGTCTGTGGCAAAAGTGATCGTTTGATAAACTTCGCTTCAGGGGATTAGTGAATACTGTACAAGTGGGGAGTCTCATTTTATGCGATCCATTATACAGTGGTGTTGATTTTCACTGTAGATACAACCCTCTGATTTATAATGCGTATTTAATTCTCTATTTTCTCTTATTTCTTATTTTTTTATATGAATAATACGCGTAAATATCAATTAATTTATTGAAAATAATAATAAATATTTATTTTAGGCGTGTATTCCAGACACATAGCCCAATTGTTGACTCAATTGAAGTGAAACGTCGCG
>CAJXUT010000224.1 GCA_913061365.1 uncultured Colwellia sp. | reverse complement strand
ACGAGATTCCTCTACGTCTCGTGGGCTCGGAGATGTGTATAAGAGACAGGGTAAAACCATAATGATACAAAACATACTAAAAAAAGGTATTGGCAGTAGTACTAAAAATTTAAAGGCGAGTACAAATAACAAAGCCGTTAATACCATTTTCAATTTCACACCGCTAAAAAAGGATTCAACCACTAATTTAGAGGATTTCGCTCCGGCATATTTAAAAGCCTTAAGCGCAAAAACTATATTGGGAACTATTGTGACAACACCTGCAGCTAATATTGACTGTGCGTAGTCTATTCCCCAAATAAAATAACTTATTAATGAACATAATAAAACAAGACTAATGGCTATTATATTTTGTTGCCATGCTAGCTTTCTGCCAGCTTTAGTAAGTTTATTTGTCATTATTACTTCTTAGCTAAACTCAAAATAAAGTATTACGAATTAACTCGTAATCTATATCTCTTTTTAAAGTAAAAACTTTAAATGTAAAAAGTTTGCGCAAGTATACCCATCGTGTGTTTTTTTGCAAGAAAATAGGGCACAGAAGCCCTGATTTTGTTCGAATAATTACTATTTATTTAATAAATACGACTAAAGGATTAGGCCTTTTATCAACTTGATAAACAAAAGTATAAAATCATATCATTCTTAAGTATTAGTAATCGGATGAGTAAATTTATCATTAATAGATGGAATTACTGGTTTCACTATTACTTAACTTATAAACTTTTTCAGTTTTAATGAATTTTTTCTATTAATTTTTCAAGTTCTGCAAACTCACTGTAAGAAATAACAAGCTTTCCTTTACCCTTTTGATTGTGACTAACAGATACTTTTAATCCTAATTTATCCGATAAATCTTTTTCAAGATTAATACTAACTTGATCTTTCTCTTTTACTACTTTTTCAACTTCAGGATTTTTAATTTTTTTGATTAAAGCTTCTGTTTCACGAACTGTTAGTTCTTTAGTTGCCACAGTCACTGCTGCGTCAGCTTGTAAGTCATGATCAAGTGCTAATAAAGCACGTGCGTGACCCATTTCGATGTCACCATTTTCTAAAAAAACTTTTACTTCTTCATGTAGGTTGTTCAATCGCAATAAGTTGGTAATGGTTGTACGAGATTTACCAACTGCAATCGCCACTTCTTGGTGCGTTAAATCAAATTCATTTAATAGTCGCTCTAGTGCAACAGCTTCTTCCATTGCATTAAGATCTTCTCGTTGAATATTTTCAATTAGCGCAATAGCAACGGCAGATTCATCGGGTACATCTTTAATTAAACAGGGAACTTCTGATAATTGGGCTAATTGCGCTGCACGCCAACGACGCTCACCTGCAATAATTTCATATTCGTCTTTATTTATTGGTCTTACGACAATAGGTTGAATAATACCTTGAGACTGAATAGAAAGAGATAATTCTTCTAATGCGGCATCAGACATATCTTTACGTGGCTGATATTTTCCTGGTGCTAGTTGATCAATTGCGATTTTTCTTAGATCACCATCTTGTGGTAAAGATTCACTAATCTCTTTTTCGCTATCAATAGCCGGTTCTTTTACTTGAGGAGTAAGTAAAGCGTCAAGACCTCGGCCTAATCCACGTCGTTTTGCTGTGTTCATAATATTCCTTGACTTTATTCAGCTGACTGTACAGTTGTCGATGCTTCATTTTGAGATGTAGATGATGTGCTTTTTGTATTACTTACTGGTGTATTCTTACGTAATACTTCACCTGCTAAAGCTAAATAAGCTTTAGCGCCTGTTGATGATTTATCATAATACATAGCAGGTGAACCAAAACTTGGTGCTTCAGCTAAACGAACATTACGAGGAATAACACTGCGATAAACCTTATCACCAAAATGACGCTTCAATTGTTCAGAAACATCATTAGCTAAACGATTACGAGGATCATACATGGTGCGCAAGATACCTTCTATATGAAGATCACTATTAACAACGGAAGTTAATTTAGAAATAGTATCCATTAAAGCGGTTAAACCTTCTAATGCATAGTATTCACACTGCATTGGAACAAGCACGGAATCAGCTGCGGTCATTGCATTTACGGTCAGCATATTTAATGAAGGAGGGCAATCAATGATTATAAAATCATAATAATCTTTTACCGGTGCTAAAGCTGTTTTTAACCTTTGTTCTCGCGCAAAAACTTCCATTAACTTAATTTCTGCTGCAGTAACATCTGCATTAGCCGCTATAAGATCATAAAGGCCTGAAGTTTCTTTTTGAGCAACTTGCTCTACTGTTTTTTCTTCAATTAATAATTCATAACAAGTAGCCGGTACTTCATATTTGTCAATACCGCTTGCCATGGTGGCATTACCTTGTGGATCAAGATCTATCAATAACACTTTGCGTTTAGTTGCAGCTAAAGAGGCAGCTAGATTAACAGCGGTTGTTGTTTTACCCACGCCACCTTTTTGATTTGCAACTGCAATTATTTTTCCCACAAGCGCCTCTTTTTAATATTTATAATTGTTCATTACACTTTTTCAATACAATAACATGTCGTTCACCAATAAGCTCAGGAACAATTATTTTATGACTAGAGACTAATTTTATATTATCAGGTATTTGTTCTAATTCATCTTTTGGGAATTGTCCTTTTAAAGCAAAGAAATTTCCATGTTCAACTGTTACTAAATGTGAGCACCAACTAACCATATCATTAAGTGAAGAGAACGCACGACTTAACACACCATCAAAAGGTGTGTCTGTATGATACTCTTCTATTCTAGACTTTATTGGTTCAACATTGGTTAATTTTAATTGAAATACGACTTGTCTTAAAAAAGTAATTCGTTTCCCTAAACTATCTAATAATACAAAATTTCTTTCTGGATATAAAATGGCTAACGGAATACCGGGTAGGCCAGGGCCTGTACCTACATCAATAAAATTTGTACCTTCTAATACATCACCCACCATTAAACTGTCCATAATATGCTTTACTAGCATTTGTTGTGGATCGCGAACAGAGGTTAAATTATAAGCTTTATTCCATTTATGTAATAGTTCGACATACTGAACAAGTAATTGAACCTGTTTTTCAGATATTTGTAGTGACGTTTTTGCAAGTAGTGCTTGTAAATCAGTTGTTAGTGTCATTTTTTATTGCTTTGATTGATACTAGGTTTATTAGGCAATTTTAGTTAATAAACCATGTTTTTTTAAGAAGACTAATAATAACGAAATTGCAGCTGGAGTAATACCTGAAATTCGAGAAGCTTTACCAATAGTTTCTGGGCGTGCATCTTTTAACTTAGCCACTACTTCATTTGAAAGCCCTGAAATTTGTTGATAATCAAAATCCAGTGGAATCAATGTGTTTTCATTACGATTTTTCTTTGCTATTTCATCAAGCTGTCTATCAATATAGCCTGCGTATTTTGTTTGAATTTCAATTTGTTCAGATGCTTGTTTATCTGATATTTCAGGTCCTAGTCCTTCAATTTTCATTAAATCTTCATAACGTACTTCTGGACGACGAATTAGATCTTCAAGACTTGCTTCTTTACTCATAGGGTTTTTAAGTAATTCATTTACTTGTTCTACACAAGCATGATCTTTTTGCACCCAAGTATCTCTTAATCGTTGACGTTCTAATTCAATATTTTCCATTTTTTCATTAAAACGTTTCCAACGAAGATCGTTAACTAAGCCAACTTCACGACCTTTTTCAGTTAAACGAATATCTGCATTATCTTCACGTAGTAATAAACGATATTCAGCACGTGATGTGAACATTCTATAAGGTTCTTTTGTGCCTAATGTAGACAGGTCATCAATTAAAACGCCCATATAAGCTTGATCTCGTCTTAAAGTAAATTCATCTTTACCTTTAACACGGTTTGCTGCGTTTGTTGCTGCAATTAATCCTTGGGCACCAGCTTCTTCATAACCTGTTGTTCCGTTAATTTGACCAGCAAAATAAAGATTTTCTATAAATTTACTTTCTAATGATTGTTTTAAATCACGTGGATCAAAGTAATCGTATTCAATGGCATAACCTGGACGTGTAATAAAAGCATTTTCAAAACCTTTAATTGAACGAACCATGTTTATTTGTACATCATATGGAAGGCTTGTAGAAATACCATTTGGGTAAATTTCGTGAGTGGTTAAGCCTTCAGGTTCAACAAATATTTGATGAGAATTTTTATCTGCAAAGCGTGTTATTTTATCTTCAATAGAAGGGCAGTAGCGTGGTCCTACTCCTTCAATAACACCAGTATACATAGGAGAACGATCAAGGCCTTCTCGAATATGTTGGTGTGTTTGCTCATTTGTATGAGTGATATAACAAGATATTTGCTCTGGATGATCTTTTTGTGAACCCATAAATGAAAATACAGGTTGTGGTGTATCGCCTGGTTGTTCTTCCATAACAGAAAAATCTAGAGATCTTGCATCTAGTCGTGGTGGTGTTCCAGTTTTTAAACGATCCATTCTAAATGGCATATCACGCATTTTAGCAGCTAAATTAATGCTAGCAGGATCTCCAGCTCGACCACCTTCATAATTATTTAAACCAATATGTATCAAACCAGAAAGAAAGGTTCCTACGGTTAACACAACTGTTTTAGCTTTAAACTTTAGACCCATTTGGGTGGATACACCAACAACACGATCATTCTCTAAAATAAGATCATCACATGGTTGTTGAAAGATTGTAAGATTTTCTTGATTCTCTAGCGTTTGACGTACAAAAGATCGATATAAGGCTCGATCTGCTTGAGCGCGTGTAGCTCGTACAGCTGGACCTTTGCTGCTGTTTAGTGTTCTAAACTGGATAGCACTATGGTCAATCGCTGTAGCCATTAATCCACCCAAGGCATCAATTTCTTTTACCAAGTGGCCCTTGCCAATTCCGCCAATGGCTGGATTACAAGACATTTGGCCTAGTGTATCGATATTATGGGTAAGCAATAACGTTTTGCAACCCATTCGTGCAGATGCCAACGCAGCTTCTGTGCCTGCATGGCCTCCACCAACAACGATTACATCATAAAATTCTTGATACCACATAAATCTAAACCTTTAGGAATTCATTTTTAATTAAAAAGTGATTTAAAAAATCAGGAGACATATTTTAGCGCTTTTTTGTCTTGAGGGAAACGATCAAATGATCAAAAAGATCTGCTAGTGATCTTACTAATATATTATAAGATCTTTATAGAGATCTTATTACTATTACTTATTAAGGAGCGATTTTTCTGTGTGTAAGTAGTTTTTTACTATATATTTTATGATGTTACTTAAATGATAACTTTGTGATCAATCCTTGATCAACTAACAAATAAGCCTTGATCAAAATGGCTAGTTATACACAGTCTAGTTTATCTATAAAGTTAATAACTGAATAATAAGATTAAATTAATAGTTTATTCACTGAATTACCCACAATGGTTTTAAATTGTGATCTATATTGTGGGTAACTTATGAGTAAGATCACTTTAATTGATCTGCTTCTTGCTCTAACCACTGTTGAGCAAGTAATTCTGGATCAATATCTTGACTCATATCTAGCATTTTAATCTCTGATAACTTATTGCAAGACTTTGTTATTAAAAGACTATTTATATCCTTGCCGGCTTTGCAAAATGTATCGTAGCTAGAATCGCCGATCGCAATGATCATAAAACTAATTGAGGATAGATCTTGTTCACAATCTTTGAGATCTCTTACAAAAGCCTGAATGTTATCTGGTAGCTCTCCAGCACCATGAGTTGATGTACAAATTAGCCAAATAGATTTTTTGCTCGTATTTTGAGCAAAAGTATCGTTGCTGTCTCTTATACACATCTCCGAGCCCACGAGACGTAGAGGAATCTCGTAT
>CAJXUT010000223.1 GCA_913061365.1 uncultured Colwellia sp. | reverse complement strand
TCGGCAGCGTCAGATGTGTATAAGAGACAGGTATTGGGAGAAGTGGTCGAGCTGGCGAAGTTGGCTTAGCAATTTCTCTGATAGATCATGAAGATTACCATCACTTTAAGATCATTGAAAAGAAGAATAAAGTTTGGCTTGAACGTGAGGAAGTAGAGGGATTTGAAGTAGATGAAATTCCTAGTGATTCAATCTTAGCCGCAGATAAACCGATGGCAAAGCCTGAAGGAACAGGAAAGAAAAAAGGCAAAAAGAATAAGTCAGTGAACGCTGATATTTGGTCTGGTTGCTCTACATCAGATTAGATTTTTTTCATTAATTTTAGCTAGAATAAGAGTTTATTATGTACCCTTTATCCTATACAGAGCCCGTTTTTCGACCACCAAGTGAATGGAAAAGCTTGATACTACAAGTCACTAATGGCTGCTCTTGGAACCGTTGCACTTTTTGTGAAATGTATTCAGCAGAAAATAAAAAATTCAAACCTAAAAAAATAGATTTGATAGAAGAAGAAATCATTTCAATAGCGCAGTCAGGCTTACTGGTTGGTCGTGTTTTTTTAGCTGATGGTGATGCAATGATGCTGCCTTTTAAAAGACTAAAAGAAATTCTCGAATTAATTAAACAATATTTACCGCAAGTAACACGTGTTTCAAGCTATTGTTTACCAAGAAACTTAACCAATAAAACGGTTGAACAATTATCTGAATTACAACAACTAGGTTTAAAGCTGATGTATGTTGGTTGTGAAAGTGGCGATAATGAGGTGCTTGAGATAATTGAAAAAGGTGAAACATACGATAGCTCTCTTATTGCGCTTAAGAAAATTAAGCAGTCAGGCATGAAAAGCTCAGTAATGATTCTAAATGGCTTAGGCGGTCCTGAATTATCAGAGCAACATGCGATTAACTCTGCAAAATTAATGAATGAAGCTCAACCTGATTTCTTATCTACGCTCGTTGTAAGCTTTCCTTTAGGTGAAGAGCGCTTTGCTAAAGGGTTTATTGAACGAGAACATCAGCCATTTCGCCTGTTAAATCAGTTAGAACTTTTTAAAGAAATGAAGTTGTTGTTATCAGAGCTTAAATTAGATAAAACAGTTTTTAGATCTGATCATGCCTCAAACTATCTTGTTCTAAAGGGAATCTTAGGTAAAGACAAAGAGAGGCTTGTTAATACCGTGCAAATGGCCATAGAACAATCAAACAACATATCTCTTAGGCAAGAATGGCAAAGAGGTCTATAGGTTTTTTGCCAAAATAGTTTTTTATTTCTATAGCAGGTGCATTTTTAATAAATTAACTAATGAGATTGTTTGCTTTATATACAATGTAGACGAAGTGAGATTACTTCGTCATATTTATTTACTGTTTAATTATTGTAAACACTGTTGTTTATGCTATAAATTGCTTGTGTCTTTTTAACTATGATAAAGAGGTAAGCGGATGAAAATTAAAATAACCATGTTGTTTTCGTGGTTCACATATTTAATTTTTTATTGAGTTAGCGACACTTGCAAAGCTTAATAATGAAGCGCTTTAACCAATCCAAATCTACAGTCATCACTTTTATAGTGTCGATTGTAATCTCTCTCTACGCCATTCACTTATTCGATAACTATACTCACCAACAAAAGCACATGTCGGTTCAAAAGGCGGCTAGTAGCTATGTTAGCCAAGTTAGAAATGATCTTAATCAAGCATTATCTGCAACTTATCCACTCGGTGCATTAGTACGTATTCAAAATGGTGATGTATCAGGATTTACTGAATTAGCAACAGAAATGCTTGCTATTTACCCTAGCATCGCAGCACTTCAGCTACAGCCCGATGGCATCATTAAGTATGTCGTTCCCCTAAAAGGAAATGAAAATGTTATCGGTATAAATATATTAAAAGGTCCAAATACAGCAAAAGAAGCGTTACTTGCTAAAAATAGTGGGAAACTTACCTTGGCTGGCCCTATAAATCTTATTCAAGGAGGAATGGGAGCTATGGCTCGTTTGCCTATTTACTTGGATACAAATCAAGGGAAAAAATTCTGGGGATTCTCTACCGCATTAATTCGATTTCCAGATATATTGAACACGGTGAATTTACGATCTCTTGCTGAAGCTGGCATAGGTTATCAGCTTTCTAGGATTCACCCTGATACAGGAGATACTCAAATAATAGCAAGTTCTAGTGTACTGTTGATAGAACTTGATGATACTGAAGTCTTTGACATTACGGTACCTAATGGTACATGGACTTTTCATGCATACCCTATAAGTGGCTGGCGAGATTACTTAGTGATTTTTTTGGGCAGTCTTTTTGGGTTGATATTTGTATCTTTAGCGACTTTTTCATCTTTCTTGTTAACTCGTTTGAAACAAAATAACTCACGCTTAGAGAAAGTTGTTGTAGCGAGAACAAGAGAGTTGCAAGGTCATTTAGCTCAACTTAGCGAAAGCGAAAGAAGATTACGTTTAAGTCAGCAAGTTGGGGGAATAGGTACATGGGAGTGGAATATCAAAAAGGGTACTGTTTTTTGGTCAGAACAAGTATCGAAATTAATTGGACAACACCCCACAAAAATTGAAGCAACGTATGATAATTTTCTGCATGCGGTTCATCCTGATGATAGAGAAAACCTTGTTGCAGAACTTACGCTTTGTGTTGAATCAGATGTTGAATATAACGTAGACCATCGAGTCGTTTGGCCTGATGGAACAATTCGTTGGTTAAATGAAAAAGGCAGTTTAATTAGAGATGATAACGGTAATGCTATAAAAATGCTTGGTGTTGCTATTGATATTACTGAACGAAAACTTATAGCAGAAAAATTACTGCTGTCTTCTCGGGTTTTTAGTGATACCCACGAAGGTATAACGATTACGGATAGAAACAAACAGATTGTTGATGTTAATCCTGCTTTTTGTGAAATCACCGGTTATAGCCGTGAAGAAGTTATTGGGAAAAACCCTCGTATTCTTAGCTCTGGTAAACAAACACCAGAATTTTATTCTAATATGTGGAAGCAGATATATGAGCATGGTCATTGGCATGGTGAAATATGGAACCGCAAGAAAAATGGTGAGCTTTATGCTGAGTTACTCACTATTTCGGTATTAAAAAATGATGATAACAGCGCCGTTAACTATGTTGGTGTTTTCACTGACATTACTAGCAGTAAACGTCAACAAGAACAGCTTAGTCGTATTGCTCATTACGATTTACTAACTAACTTACCTAATCGCGTTTTACTGTCAGATAGAATATCCCAAGCTATGTTGCAGTGTAGTCGTTACGATAATTCTCTTGCGGTAGTATTTCTTGATTTAGATGGTTTTAAACACATTAATGATACCTATGGGCATGGCACGGGTGATGAGCTTTTAGTTTCACTTTCAGTGCGGATGAAAAAAGCATTACGTAAAGGAGACAGCCTAGCTCGAATTGGTGGTGATGAATTTGTCGCTGTATTAACTGATTTAACTGTTGTAGAAGACTGTGAGCCTGTTTTAGAAAGGCTATTATTGGCAGCTTCTGATCCTGTAACAATTGGTGATGTTGTATTAAATGTATCAGCAAGTATTGGGGTTACTCTGTATCCGCAAGATAGTGTTGATGCTGATCAGCTTATGCGACATGCCGATCAAGCCATGTATACGGCAAAAGAGTCAGGTAAAAACCGTTATCATCTGTTTGATACAGCCCAAGATGATGCTGTTAAAGTATTACGTGAAAGTTTAGAAGCAATTAGGTTTGCATTAGATAATCAACAATTTGTACTTTATTATCAACCTAAAGTGAATATGAGAACTGGTCAAGTGACTGGAGTGGAAGCCTTAATTCGTTGGCAACATCCTGTACGAGGTGTACTAGCACCGGTTGAATTTCTCCCTATTATTGAAAATAACCCCATGAGTATAGAAATGGGGGAGTGGGTAATTGAAACAGCACTGACACAAATCACTCAATGGCAATCTATGGGGCTTAAACTTCCTTTTACTATTAGTGTAAATATTGCTGCGGTGCAGTTACAACAACCTGATTTTACTAAGCGGTTAGCGAAGATATTATCTGCTTATCCCAATGTTGACCCTCGTCATCTTGAATTAGAAGTGTTAGAAACAAGTGCTTTAGATGATGTGCAACACGTTTCAGCCATTATGAATGACTGCATAAAACTTGGAGTAAGCTTTGCGCTTGATGATTTTGGTACGGGTTATTCATCTTTAACTTACCTTAGGCGTTTACCCGCTAGTTTAATAAAAATAGATCAGAGTTTTGTACGTGATATGTTAGAGGATGCTGAAGATTTAGCGATAGTTGAAGGTGTTATTGCCTTAGCTAAATCATTTAGGCGAGAAGTTATTGCTGAAGGGGTAGAAACGATTGAACACGGCACAACATTATTACATTTGGGCTGTGATTTAGCCCAAGGCTATGGAATTGCTAAACCTATGCCAGCAAGTGACTTTCTAATGTGGGTTGAAGAATGGAAACCTGATGCAAGTTGGTGTAGATCTCGATTATAAATCAACGTTTTACTTGATTTTTTTAAATAAGCCTATAGATCTAAATAACTACAAAATTCAATATTATTTAAGGAAAATCCATTGTCTTTTACTATAGATCAATTGCAGTTAGGCCAAAAAGAGTTTTTTGAACAAACATATACAGAATCAGACGTTTTATCATTTGCAGAAATTTCTGGTGATAATAACCCTGTTCATATGAGTGAAAGTGCAGCACAAAAAACTGTTTTTAAACATCGAGTGGTACATGGCGCATTGGTATCAAGTGCTATTTCTGCGTTATTAGGCGCAAAAATGCCTGGCGAAGGCACTATCTATCTTGGACAAGAAACCAAGTTTGTAGCACCCGTTTTCATTGGTGATACTGTTTTTGTAACTTGTGAAGTTATTGAGATAATTAAGCGTAAGAATATAGCTATATTAAGCTGTATTCTAGTTAATCAGCATGGAAAGATAGTGCTTGAAGGCAAGGCAACAGTGATGCCACCTAAAATTAGACTTGATAAACAAACAGATTAATATCAATAAACATTAATCTAAGGTGCCTAATAAATCAGCAAAGTTGTCAATAACTAGGTCTGGTTTATAGGTATTTAGATTTTCGCCACAATTATAACCATAGGTTAATGCTACACTTTGCATATTAGCAGCATCTGCGGCTAGAATGTCGTTTTTAGAGTCACCTATCATTACACATTGCTCTACATTCACCATGAGTTTTTGGCAAGCATAATGTAATTGGAGTGGATCCGGTTTACGTTTATCTAGTGTGTCACCACCGATAATTATTTCAAATAAGCCAGTCAATGCTAATCCCTCAATAATAGGAGCAATAAACTGTACTGGTTTATTGGTTATTATGCCTAAGCGGTAGCCTCTATTTTTAAGCTCTGTTAATGTTTGTAGCACGCCTGAGTATAATCGGGTTTCGAGACAATTATTACGCTGATAAGCTTTATAGAATATAGGTAATGATTTTTCTAATAATTTGTTATCTAAACTCGTTGAAATATTAACATTTCCAGATAAAGCTCTTTGTACTAATACACTTGCTCCGTTACCAACCCAGCCCCGAATTACATCTTGCTCAAATGTGGGTAAGTTTAACTCGCTTAAGGTTTGATTTATTGCTAAAGCTAAGTCAGGCACACTATCAACCAAAGTTCCATCAAGATCAAAAAGTAGGGTACTTTTATTTAAAAATTTCAACATTGTTTCTATTAAATTAATGGCAAGTAATTCATCTTATCCTACAAATCTTATAATCTCATCATTTATAGTAGATTAAGTAATTGTTTAACCTATTATAAATCTGTCTCTTATACACATCTGACGCTGCCGACGAAGAGGATAGTGTAGAT
>CAJXUT010000222.1 GCA_913061365.1 uncultured Colwellia sp. | reverse complement strand
TTCCTCTACGTCTCGTGGGCTCGGAGATGTGTATAAGAGACAGGAATAATAGGTCCTGAACTATTAAGTGTTGCAAATAATATTGATGCTATATGGCGTAGATTAAAGCTAAAAATTAAGCTTATGAATGTTATAATGGCTGATAGAATAAGAAAAACATTTTTAGTAGTACTGTAGTGTAGAGAGGACTTCGTGGTAATATTTTACTGTAAATAGATAAAAATTAGTGATATATATTTGATATGTCATTCACTTCTGTAAAGACTCTAAATAGTACCAACTAAAATGGAAGAATGTATGATATTTAACAGGATGATTGCCGGAAAATAATATGAAGATATTAGCTACAGCATTAACTGCTTTTTGCTTTGCAATTTTAGCCATAAAATTCTTTAAGCCTGTTGCTATTGGAGTTGGTTTAGTTGATAAGCCGAACGAAAGAAAACATCACGCAGGAGATATCCCTTTAATTGGTGGAATTTCAATTTATGTAGCTGTTCTTGCTGCTAGTCTTTTATGGTTACCAAATACACTTGAATTACGTATGTATCTTATCGCATCAGCGATGATGGTGTTTATTGGTGCTTTAGATGATAAATTTGATTTACAGGTGCGAATTCGCATAGTGGGTCAAATTATTGTTGCCAGCTTAATGATTTACGGTGTTGGTGACTCTATTTCAAATTTAGGTAACCTTGCTGGATTAGGTGATATTCAACTTGGCAATTTTGGTGTGATCTTTACTTACATAGCTATAATCGTTGTTATAAATGCGTATAACATGGTAGATGGAATTGATGGCTTGGTAGGTATATTAAGTTTAAATACTTTTACCGCTATCGCTATTTTGTTTTTAATGAGTGGAAGTCACGGTTATTTAAGTTATCCGTTAATACTGTCCACCGCTACGTTACCTTACCTAATTTTTAATCTTGGTTTTTTTAGAAAATTCACTAAAAAAATATTTATGGGTGACGCAGGTAGCATGTTTATTGGTTTAAGCGTTGTTTGGTTGTTGTCAATGGGAACACAAGGTGAACATGCATCATTTCGACCTGTAACAGCATTATGGATTTGTGCCATACCATTAATGGATATGTTAGCGATTGTCTATCGCAGAGTAAAAAAAGGTAAGTCCCCATTTAAGCCTGACAGAGATCACTTACATCATATTCTTCAACGTGCGGGCTTATCATCAGAGCAGGCATTAGTGTTTATCTCTGTTTTTTCTGTTTTAATGTCTATCATTGGTCTATTCGGTGAATACTTTGAAATTACTGAAAGTACTTCGCTGTTATTGTTTATTTTAATTTTTGTGCTTTATAATAAATATGCGCGCCATTTTAGTTGGAAATATGTTGAATAGTGTTTAATTACCACCTTTCATAGCTAGCTTCCTAATGAATAATATTTTGTATCCGGAGTGAAAATTCTTATGTTGAATAATTTCAGCGTCTTTAAAGTAATTAATTGGTATTTGATAAAGTAATATGATTAAAAAACGAATGTTAACTGTATTTGGTACACGACCTGAAGCAATAAAAATGGCACCATTAGTTCATGCATTAACAGCTGATGGGCGTTTTGATTCGAAGGTTTGTGTGACAGCACAACATCGTGAAATGCTCGACCAAGTATTAGAGCTATTTGAAATCACTCCTGATTATGACTTAAATCTGATGAAACCAGGCCAAGATTTAACCGATATTACGTGTGGTATTTTACAAGGGTTAAAACCAGTTCTGAGTGAGTTCAAACCAGATTATGTATTGGTTCATGGTGATACAGCGACAACTCTTTCAACAACGCTTGCTTCATATTATCAGCAAATTAAAGTTGGGCACGTTGAAGCAGGGCTTCGGACTGGTAATATTTACTCGCCATGGCCTGAAGAAGGTAACCGTAAATTAACGGGCGCGATTGCTGATTTACATTTTGCACCAACTGACACGTCAAAGAAAAACTTGCTACAAGAGAATATTGACCAAGAAAAAGTTATTGTCACGGGTAATACAGTTATCGATGCACTATTGGAAGTGATTACCAAACTTGAAACGAACGTTGAATTGAGAGCATCGCTAGAATCTCAGTTTGATTTTCTTGATGAAAATAAACGCCTTGTCTTGGTGACTGGTCATCGTCGTGAAAGTTTTGGTGGTGGGTTTGAGCGTATCTGTGAAGCGATTGCACAATTGGCAAAAGCATTTCCTGAGGTTGAATTTGTTTATCCAATGCATTTAAACCCTAATGTCAGAGAGCCGGTTAATCGTTTACTTGCCGACTTGAGTAATGTGTTCCTTATTGAGCCATTAGATTACTTACCTTTTGTTTACTTGATGAACAAAGCGTATATATTGTTAACGGATTCTGGTGGAATACAAGAAGAGGCCCCATCACTAGGTAAGCCAGTACTTGTTATGCGTGATACCACCGAGCGACCAGAAGCGGTCGACGCAGGAACGGTTAAATTAGTTGGCACATGTGTTTACACTATCGTTACCGAACTTACTCTCTTATTGTCAAACGAAGATGCATATAAAGCAATGAGTTTTTCCCATAACCCTTATGGTGATGGTAAAGCATGCATACGCATTTGTGATGTACTAGCACAAAGCTAAAAAAACGTCATCCTGTATTTATTTTCAGGATCTAAATATATAAACAGAAAGAATGAAATATGTTATTTGAAACGATTTCAGTTATTGGTTTGGGGTACATCGGTTTACCGACTGCTGCCATGTTTGCTTCACGTAAAAGGAAGGTTATAGGCGTTGATGTTAATCGACATGCAGTAGATACCATTAACAAGGGCCAAATTCACATTGTTGAGCCAGATCTTGATATGTTGGTACATACAGCAGTCACTGAAGGTTATCTTAGAGCAACAACAGAACCTGAACCCGCAGATGCGTTTTTAATAGCCGTGCCAACCCCTTTCTTACCAATTGATAATGAAGGTGATACTCCTAAGCCAGATCTTCAGTATATAGAATCAGCAGCTAATGCTATTGCGCCAGTACTTAAAAAGGGGGACCTTATTATTCTTGAATCGACTTCACCAGTAGGTGCTACTGAGCAAATGGCTAAGTGGTTAGCTAGTGCGCGTGTAGATTTAACATTCCCGCAAACGGATGGTGAAGAGTCTGATATTCGTATTGCGCATTGCCCAGAAAGAGTATTGCCTGGCCATGTTGTAAGAGAACTCGTTGAGAATGACCGTGTTATTGGTGGTATAACGAATAAATGTTCGCAAGCTGCAATAGAGTTATATGAAACGTTTGTTCAAGGTGAATGTGTAATAACGAATTCACGAACAGCTGAAATGGCTAAATTAACTGAAAATAGTTGTCGAGACGTCCAAATAGCTTTTGCAAATGAACTCTCAATTATTTGTGATAAACTTGATATTGATGTTTGGGAGCTTATTTCCTTAGCAAACCGTCATCCTCGTATTAATATCCTAGAACCTGGGCCTGGTGTTGGTGGGCATTGTATCGCAGTTGATCCATGGTTTATTGTAAGTAAAACACCAGAGCAAGCGCAATTAATCCATACCGCACGTAAAGTGAATGATTCGAAGCCCCACTGGGTGGTTGATAAAGTTAAAGTTGCTATCGCAGATTTTTTACAAGCCAACCCAGATAAAACATTAAAAGAAGTGACTATCGCTTGTTATGGCTTAGCATTTAAACCAGATATTGATGATTTACGTGAAAGTCCAGCCCTACAGATAGCCCAAAATATTGCTAAAATTCATTCAGGTAAAACGCTAGGTGTTGAACCTAATGTTCATGAGTTACCAAAAAATGTAGAAGATATTGAGTTGATCGATATTGAAATTGCAATTAAAAAAGCAGATATTCATTTGCTGTTAGTAGATCATAAAGAATTTAAAGGAAAAAATTTCAATGCAGAATTTATTGTCGATACAAAAGGGGTTTGGGGGGAATTATGTCATCAATTCTTAACTTAATTGGCCGTGAGTGTGAGTTATTCTCAAATGATATTTTAGCAAACGAAATGAAATTAAAAGAGATTGTTTCTAATGCAACATTTCTTGTGTTAGGCGGAGCAGGCTCTATTGGCCAAGCAGTTACCAAAGAAATATTTAAACGTAATCCTAATAAGCTTCATGTTGTTGATATCAGTGAAAATAATATGGTTGAACTAGTACGCGATATTAGAAGTTCATTTGGATATATTAACGGAGATTTTCAAACATTTGCTTTAGATATTGGTTCGATTGAATATGACGCTTTTATAAAAGCAGATGGTAAATATGATTATGTATTAAATCTTTCTGCTTTAAAGCATGTCCGTAGCGAAAAAGATCCCTATACTTTAATGCGTATGATCGATGTTAATATTTTTAATACTGAAAAAACAATGAAACAATCTGCTGAAAATGGCAGTAAAAAGTACTTTTGTGTTTCTACTGATAAGGCGGCAAATCCCGTTAATATGATGGGAGCCTCAAAACGCATAATGGAAATGTTTTTAATGCGACGCAGTGCTGATATTGCCATATCAACAGCTCGTTTTGCTAATGTTGCTTTTTCTGATGGCTCTCTTCTGCATGGCTTTAATCAACGAATTCAAAAGCGTCAACCAATTGTAGCTCCTAAAGATATAAAGCGTTATTTTGTTACTCCTCAAGAGTCAGGTGAACTTTGCTTGATGTCCTGTATCTTTGGTGATAATAGAGACATATTTTTTCCTAAACTTAGTGAGGCATTACACCTAATTACTTTTGCCGATATAGCCGTTAAATATTTGGAAAACTTGGGTTATGAACCTTATCTATGTGATTCTGAGGATGAAGCAAGAGAATTAGCTAATTCACTACCAGAACAAGGAAAGTGGCCTTGTTTATTTACTGATAGCGATACAACTGGAGAAAAAGACTTTGAAGAGTTTTTTACTGAAAATGAAGTCTTAGATATGGAACGTTTTGATAATTTAGGTGTGATTAAAAATGAAGCTATATTTGTTCCTGAATTAGTAAATGAGTTTGAAGAAACTATTTTGAAATTAAAACAAGATCAAGCTTGGACAAAGGGTGAAATTGTTGAGTTGTTCTTTAAAATGATCCCAGGCTTCGGTCATAAAGAAACTGGAAAATATCTAGACAGCAAAATGTAACCGTACTTAAGAAAATAATATGCATAAAAAATTAGTTAATTTTGTTCAAGATCTTTATCAAACAAAAGAGTTTATTCCACTTCATGCACCAACGTTTGATGGTAATGAAAAAGAATATGTAAATAATACTCTCGATAGTACGTTTGTTTCTAGTGTTGGTAAATATGTTGACCAATTTGAACAGCAAATAGAAACCTATACAGGTACAGCTAAAGCTATTGCCACAGTTAATGGCACAGCCGCATTGCATACAGCACTATATATGGCAGGGGTTAAACCAGATGATTTGGTTCTTACTCAAGCACTCACGTTTGTTGCCACCTGTAACGCATTATATCATATGGGTGCAGAGCCTGTATTTGTCGATGTATCCAAAGTAAGCCTAGGCTTGTGCCCTAAAGCGTTAGATAACTATCTCGCTGAGAATGCATATATTAATGATGAGGGCTTGTGTCAGCATAAAATAACTCAACAGTTTTTTCGTGCAGTAGTTCCTATGCACACTTTTGGCCATCCAGTCGAACTTGATGAGTTAATGACTGTTTGTGCTAAATGGAATATAGCTTTAGTAGAAGATGCCGCTGAAAGTTTAGGCTCTTTTTATAAAGGCCAGCATACGGGGACTTTCGGTGACTTTTCAGCAATAAGTTTTAATGGAAATAAAGTTATTACTACAGGTGGAGGTGGCATGGTTTTATGTAAAAATTATGATGAAGGCATGCACACTAAACATGTAACCACTACAGCTAAAGTTCCTCATCCTTATGAGTTTTTTCATGATGAAGCAGGTTTTAATTATCGCTTACCAAATTTAAATGCAGCACTAGGT
>CAJXUT010000221.1 GCA_913061365.1 uncultured Colwellia sp. | reverse complement strand
CGAGATTCCTCTACGTCTCGTGGGCTCGGAGATGTGTATAAGAGACAGGTACATATACATGAGAAAACACTTGGCAAACGGGATATATTTTTATTCTGTATATCAGCTGTTTTATTACTAGATACATTAGCTGCCGGTGCAGTGATGGGACCCGCAGTTATTTTTTGGTGGGTAATATTAACGTTATTCTTTTTAGTTCCATTTGGTGCCATCAGTACAGAACTTGGTTCTGCCTACCCTGAGCAAGGAGGGATTTATGCGTGGGTTAAACATGCATACGGGCAGAAAATGGCCTCTCGCATCAGTTGGTACTATTGGGCAAATGTTGCCGTGTGGATCCCCGCTATATTCATCTTATTTGCAGGCGTATTTTCTCAAATTTTTTATCCTGAGATGTCTCTTACTGCACAGATAAGCTTAGGCGTTGTACTTATTTGGGTAACCGTATTGGTTAATATTGTGGCGTTAAATATTGGTAAATGGATCCCTAATATTGGTGCGGCGGCTAAATTAATTATCTTCCTTTTATTGATTGTTAGCGGCGTTTTATATGGCATGGAACATGGAATAGCAAATGAATTTACGCTTGCTACTATGATTCCAAGTATAGAGAATGGCGGTTTGAGCTTACAATACCTACCTGCGGTTGTTTACGGTATGTTAGGTTTTGAATTAGCAAGTGCTAGTAGTGAAGAAATGACAAATCCAAGAAAAGATTTACCGAAAGCTGTTTTCTCTTCTATTGCCGTTGTCATTGGTGCTTATATATTAGCTACAACAGCTATTCTAATAGCACAACCTGCTGCAGATGTTGATGTTGTCGATGGCTTAATGGACACATTAACGATGCTATTTGGTGGAACTCCTTTAGGTGATGCATTTGTTGTTGTTTTAGGTGTTGGCGCCCTTTATACCTTTTTTTCAAACGGAGCAACTTGGGCTATGGGCGCTAACCGAGCCGCTGCAGAAGCTGCAATTGATAAAGAGCTTCCTGCTGTTTTTGCTAAAGAATCAAAGCATGGTACGCCGGTAGGTGCTGCGATTTTATTAGGCATCTCAGCATCTATTTTATTAATTTTATACGGCTTTATGGCGGGCAATAACGAAGACTTATTCTGGTCACTATTTGCCTTTAGTGGTGTGATTTTTATGCTACCTTATGTGGCTATGTGTACAGCGTTTGTCAAAATACGCGAGCAACATATTGGAGTAAATGGAAAAATAGCAGAAGATGGATTTTTTAGATTTCCTGGAAGCCCTAACGTTGCTAAATTCTTCGCTTATTTATGTGCCACCATCTTATCCGTAACCATTATTTTATTTATTTATGTGCCCGGGGAAGGAATAACTTGGGAAGTACTATGGGGAGCATTGACAGTAATTTTTATCGGTGAAGTGCTAACGCATCACAGTCAAAAGAAAATGGAATTTGTACATAACTAAACTTTTAAGTTAGCAATATCCACTCTACTTCAACTTGAATACTCTGGCATTATTGAAGTAGAGTGAGTATAAAATATAAAGTTAACAGACTTAATTATTTCGTAATAATTAAAGACTGAAATTTTAATAAATACCCTAGCTAATTTATAGTACTTCAAACTCGACCAGAAGGTTTATAGTTAGAGGTTACATCTTACCAACAGTCACAAAAGCCACATCAGACATCATTTATTCTCTTATTATTGATAATATTTTGGTGTGCAATGCTGCTTTAAAACTGCAAAACTTTTACCTTATATTCTCTAGTTCGTTATTTTTGTAATGTTACCGATACTTTACAGTCTTCAAAAACCGTTGATTTAGTAACTTAAACCTATGAAAATATAAGAATTAATTTTTATAGCAAGCTGTTCCCGAAAAATTCCCATAATAAGCTGTTAGGCGTGTCCTTGAAAATCATGCGCAGCCTCACGGTAGCACAAAAAGTAGTCACCTAATTCAACAGTCGACTATTTGTCTGTTTACGTTATACTGCCGCGCTTAAATCAAGTGTTTAATTAGCGGAGATATCATGCACGATTTGTATTATAAAGGGCGTATTCACACCAGAGTAAACCATGTGAGATCAGGCCTTAACCTTGAGCGTACAGCTAAGCTTGGTACAGAAAAAAAACCACTAACGCTAGTAGTCAGTAGTGAAGCAAAAAAGATAGAAGTAGAGGCCTTGGTTTCCGAAAATGGGTTCTATGCTGATATTACCGTTGATAGCTCCATCGATGAAAATATAAGTGAACTTAATGCTTTATTAAATAAGCCCAAAACAACTAGGTTTGATAAAAAAACCAAGCGTAATGATCCTTGCTCATGTGGCAGTGGGAAAAAATTTAAGAAGTGCTGTGGCTAAAAACTTTATTATTGCTGTATCGAGTAAACACCTAGTAAACATATTAAGCTTAGCTATGAAGTTTGCTCGATTTTCGCTGTGCTACACAATTTCAACATACCTTTTCAGCCATTAAATTGGCGTTATATATTACCACTTGATTTAGTTAATGTTTTTGTGATTTAAACATTTAAATTTTTATGTTTGTGCTTGTTTTTATTCGTTTTTATTCTTTTTTATTCGTTTTTATGGTAACTTTAGCGACATAGGATATTTTGTGTTTTTGGTTACACAGTTTTACCTAAATGGATTTAGTGCACTTCGTTCAACTTCCGCTAGGTTTTATAAATTCTGCTTATGCTTTTGCTAATTCAGTTTTATATAAACAACTCAAATTCACGATTAATAGTAAAGAAAAGATAAGATTTTATTCTACTAATTCCACGCTATAAATTTTGATGTTTTTGGTCACTTCAGTGTTTTCTATTACGCAACATATCAAACCTATAAAGCAGAACTACAAACAGTTTTCTATCGCTCGTACTTCGCTTTATTAATAAACATTTTTCAGCCTCTTAATGAGGCGTTAGTTTCGCAGCCCACGATTCTAGCGATATTTTTATATTGGGCATGGAGATTAAAATGAAAAAAGTAGTATTAGCATCAGCCTTATTGTTATCCCTTGGAACTGCACAAGCAGCAGAATCACCTCGTTGGGATAGTGCTTCTATTTCTTACCAATCAGTTGATATTGATGGAGATAAATTAACTGGCTTTGCTGTTTTAGGTAGTAAATTACTCGGTAAAGACTTCTTTGTTGTTGGTAGCTATGGAAGTGCCTCTGATGATATTGAAGTATTTAGTTCAAACGTAGATGTCGATTTTAATACTTTATCTGTTGGTTTAGGTTATCGTTATTCTCTTTCTAAAACTACAGATTTATTCGGTGTACTTTCATACGAAGATATGGAAGTCAAAGCTTCGTCTCAAGGTAATTCAGAAAGTGAAAGTGATAATGGCTATGGGTTACAGATCGGTATTCGCTCAATGCTCTCTGAAAAAGTAGAGTTAAGCGGTTCACTTCAGTATCTAGATATTGCTGATGAAACAGAGACGGCTATTGGCGTATCAGCTTTATACAATTTTACAGAGCAATTTTCAGCTGGTGTTGGCTATAGCAAATCAGATGATGTTGATACAATTACTGTATCAGCAGTCTATTTCTTCTAAGTAAAGACTAAGTTAGCAAGAGCTAGAACGGATTGAATAGTAAATTAGTAAGATCAACTTGCCACTGCAAGTTGATCTTTTATTCCATTATACAGAGCAAAATTGTTCATTCACTTTCTCAACAATATAAGCACCAATGGGTATTGCTGAAGTAGCCGCTGGCGATGGCGCATTACACACATTGATGGTTCGCTTACTATTAGCAAACAAAAAATCATGCACTAAACTACCATCATTCATCACTGCTTGGGCTCGAATTCCTGCAGGATATGATTTAAGATCTGATAACTCTATCGACGGACAATATTTTCGTACCAAGGTTAAATAACCATTTTTAAAGAGTGAATTCTTAAATTCAGTGATGCCAGAACTCAAGTTTTTCCACAGTACTTTCCAAAATCCAGCAAACAGCACCATTTCTTTAATATCACGTAAATTAATATTAATCTTGCCATAACCTTCTCGTTTAAAGCCTAATACTGCATTAGGGCCAACAGTGACACTACCATCAATCATTCGGGTTAAGTGAACACCTAAAAACGGCAAGTTTGGATCTGGAATCGGGTAAATCAAGTGATTAACAATGGCATTTTTATTCGCTGGTAATTGAAAATACTCACCACGAAACGGTACAATTTGAAAATCGACTTTAATATCTAACATTTTAACCACACGATCAGCCATTAAACCTGAGCACGTAATTAAATAGCGACTAGAAAACTCACCTGCATCAGTACTCACACGAATATCTTCTGCGGTTTCTTTTAACTGAGTTACTTTAGTATTTAGCCTGTATTCGCCACCCAAAGATTTAAATTCCTGCGCCATTTTGATGGTAATCAATTGGTAGTCTACAATACCTGTCGATCGCACCAAAATAGCACCAAGGCCGGTAATATTAGGCTCCTGAATTTTAAGCTGCTGTTTATCTAACAACTCCACTTCAATATTATTTTTTTGGCAACGTTGGTAAAGCGCCTCCATGCGCTCTACTTCTAATGCATTAGTAGCAACCAACAACTTACCACATTGGTTAAATGGAATATCATGCTGCTTACAAAAGTTAATGGTGGCGTTTACACCTTCCCTACAAAACTTAGCTTTTAAGCTACCGGGTTCATAATAAACGCCCGCATGAATAACACCGCTATTATGTCCAGTTTGGTGTGTTGCAAACTCACTTTCCTTTTCCAACAATAATATCTTTTTTTCTGGGTAGCGTTGTTGTAATTGCCAAGCCGTTGATACACCCACAATACCACCACCAATGATTATGTAATCATAAGTCATATAAATACCTTAACCTTACGGCTTTAGTTTTGCATTTTCACAATAAGCACCGCGTTGACGCAGTAATTCACGATAAAGCCCTTTATCAGCAACAAACTTATCACGGCCATGCAACCAAGCATGATTATTTACTACTAACATACTACCTACAGGAACACGGACATTAAACGTATTTTGCTCGGCTTCTAACGATGTGCCCATTTCATATAAATATTGACCTTGTCGCATATTTAAAGGTTCAGCGAACTGATCAATAAACAGCATTTTAGGTCGGCCTTTATCATCCTCTTCAAAGAACACCGGATGATCTATTTTATAAGTAATATTTTTGCTCGCTGGCGAAGTCCATTGAATGTCTTCTTTTGCTAACGGATGATTATAGAATTTTTCTAAATCTTGCCATTCATCTACGTGTAATAACAAAGAATCGCCACCTTCCATATTTTCTTCCGCTATTTTTTGCATAATAACCCAGTCGGTACGCTCTTTAACATAGGTGCCATCATTATGTAATTCCATACGACGATGGGCTTGACGTAAGTAACTATCACTATTATCTTCATTTTTGACACTAAAGCGCGCATAAAACTTGCCATACATAGCATCTAAATTAGGTACACCAATTAAATGAGATACCGCAGTCGATAGTAAAATATTAAACTCTAACTGATCATACTCAACAGCAACAGGTTCACACTGCAACATAAAGGCACCTGTTTCTCTATTCTTGATGATATTAAGCAATAAGACACCTAATGTATCGTTAGTGAGGTTATTAAGAATACTAGCAACATGAAAACGCAAAAATGGCTTATATTCTATCGCCTGCACACCTAAAGGTAATGCCTGTTCAATAAATCCTTTCACTGTGTCAGATGATAACTTTATCACTTGTAAACGTGGATTCGCTGCAAATGGCACTACCGAAAAGCCCTGTGGAATTGATTCATTGTTTAATTTTATTGCTGATGTTTTCATTTTATCACCCCTTATTCTGTTTGAGTCAAATCGATGCTATTAACTGTTAATAGTGTTAGTAAGTTACTAGCTATATTGTGTTGATTTACTTGAGTGCTAACTCTGTCTCTTATACACATCTCCGAGCCCACGAGACGTAGAGGAATCTCGT
>CAJXUT010000220.1 GCA_913061365.1 uncultured Colwellia sp. | reverse complement strand
ATACGAGATTCCTCTACGTCTCGTGGGCTCGGAGATGTGTATAAGAGACAGTGGTAAAGCAAATAAGCTTCGAGTAACGAATTACGAAGCGATACTAAAAGAATAAAAGGATAAATAAATGTTCAATAAAATTTTAATTGCAAATCGTGGTGAAATTGCCTGCCGTATTATCAAAACAGCGAAGCAAATGGGTGTTCTAACCGTTGCCGTTTATTCAGATGCAGACAAAGACTCTTTGCACGTTCACATGGCAGATGAAGCTGTTTATATTGGCCCATCTCCTTCTCGCGAAAGCTATTTATTAGGCGATAAAGTTATTGCCGCAGCCAAGCAAACGGGTGCACAAGCAATTCACCCTGGTTATGGTTTCTTATCAGAAAATGCTGACTTTTGTCGTAACTGTGCTGCTGAAAACATCACTTTCATTGGGCCACCAGTAGGTGCTATTGAAGCAATGGGTTCAAAATCTGCTGCTAAAAATATTATGGAAGAAGCCGATGTACCCTTAGTACCTGGTTACCATGGTGATGATCAATCTCGCGATATCATTAAAAAAGCTGCTGATGACATGGGTTACCCTGTACTACTTAAAGCCACAGCAGGCGGCGGTGGTAAAGGTATGCGTCAGGTTTGGAGTGAAGCAGAATTTGACGAAGGTTTTGAAGCAGCTAAACGTGAAGCAATGTCATCATTTGGTGACGATACCATGTTAGTTGAAAAATACTTAACACAGCCTCGTCATGTTGAAATTCAAGTGTTTTGTGATAACCATAACAATGCTGTTTACCTTTTTGAACGTGATTGTTCTGTACAACGTCGTCATCAAAAAGTCATTGAAGAAGCACCTGCCTTTAGCATGAGCGAAGAGTTACGTGCTCAAATGGGTGAATCTGCAATCAAGTCTGCACAAGCCATTGGCTATCAAGGTGCAGGTACTGTTGAATTTTTACTTGATATTGATGGTTCTTTCTATTTCATGGAAATGAATACTCGTCTACAAGTTGAACACCCTGTTACCGAAATGATCAGTGGTCAAGATTTAGTTGAATGGCAATTACGTGTTGCTGCAGGTGAAAACCTTCCTAAAACACAAGAACAACTTGTGCTTAATGGTCATGCTTTTGAAGCACGTATCTATGCTGAAGATGCTGATAATGATTTTTTACCAGCAACAGGTAAGCTAACATTATTAAAAACACCAATTGAAAGTGAAAATGTTCGTATTGATACTGGTGTTCGTCAAGGTGATGAAGTCAGTGTTTATTACGATCCAATGATTGCTAAGTTAATTGTGTGGGATGAAAATCGTGAGAAAGCATTACAACGTCTAGCAAAAGCATTAAGTGAATACCGTATCAATGGTGTTACCACTAACATTGATTTTCTTTATAACTTAGCTACATCAAAACCATTTGTTGAAGCTGATATTGATACTGGTTTTATTGAAAAGAATAACGATCTTATTTTTCACAATAATGAAAAAACATTAGCGAATGAACTTCCAATCGCTGCATTATTCCTTGTTTTATCAAAAGAAAATAATGCAAAACAGCAAGCACAAAAGAGTAATGATCCAAACTCTCCTTGGTATATTGCTGATGCATGGCGTTTAAACGAAGCAAATCTTCATACCTTAGTATTAGCTCACAATGACACTGAATACACGGTAACTGTTGAGCAAAAGCGTAAAGGCAATGATGCTTATTATTCAATCAATGTAAATGGTGAACAATTTGATTGCCAAGGTGAAATATTAACTACAGCTAACAGTAACGATACTATTGTAGCCACTATTAATGGGCACCGTAGTCAAACAACTTTCAATCAATCTGAGAATACGATTAGTTTATATAGAACTAACGGTGTATTTAATTTCACACATATCTTACCTGATTGTGGCCAAAATGAAGATGATGATAACCATGGCGGCTTAGCAGCACCAATGAACGGTACAATGGTTGGTGTATTAGTAGAAGCAGGACAAGCGGTAACTAAAGGTCAACCTTTAGTAATCATGGAAGCCATGAAAATGGAGCATACTATCAAAGCACCAAGTGACGGAACAATCGATGAAGTCTACTTTAAAGAAGGTGACATGGTTGATGGTGGTGCAGAGTTGTTGGCTTTCACAGCACAAGAAGCTAGTGAAGCATAGGAGTTATTATGTTATCAACTAAATTCCCTCAACAAGTAAAAGTTGTTGAGGTGGGTCCAAGAGATGGCCTACAAAATGAAGCTACACCTATTAGTGCCGATGATAAGATTAGCCTAATAGAAAAGCTTGCAGATGCTGGTGTTAATTATATTGAAAGTGGTAGTTTTGTTTCACCAAAATGGGTTCCTCAAATGGGAACCTCCGCTGAAGTATTTGAAAAAGTAAATCGCCTTGACGGTGTTACTTACGCAGCATTAACGCCAAATTTGCGTGGCTTTGAAGGTGCACTTGCTGTTAACGCAGATGAAGTAGCCATTTTTGGCGCTGCATCGGAAAGCTTTAGTCAAAAGAATATTAACTGTTCTATTGAAGAAAGCCTTGAACGTTTTGCACCAATAATGGAAGCGGCAAAAGAAGCTAATATTAAAGTACGTGGCTATGTTTCTTGTGTTTTAGGCTGCCCTTATGAAGGTGATATCGATCCAGAGCAAGTTGCATTAGTAGCAGAAAAGCTCTTTAAAATGGGTTGTTATGAAATTTCATTAGGTGACACTGTTGGCGTTGGTAACCCTGCTAGCGTAACTAAAATGTTAGAAGCCGTTAGTGCTCGTGTTCCTGTAGAAAAGCTTGCTGTACATTTTCATGATACTTATGGACAAGCCTTAGCAAATATTTATGCTGCACTACAAGTAGGAGTATCGGTAGTCGATAGTGCTATTGCAGGTCTTGGTGGTTGTCCTTATGCTAAGGGCGCATCAGGCAATGTTGCTACAGAAGATGTTGTTTATATGCTTAACGGTTTAGATATTAGCACTGGAATTGATTTTAACAAATTGCTACAAGCTGGTTGGTTTATTAGTGACAAATTAGGTAGAGCACCTGTATCTAAAGTATCTAATGCTTATTTAGCACAAGAAAAATCTTCAGAACAATAACAATTTTATTGCATTAAAGTAAGAGCAAAAAAAATATAGTGAGTATTTCTTTTGTTTCTTATTTTACTCTGTTAACTTTTTATAAAATATGAAACCAAGTGAGGAGAATAAAATGGCAGGATTTGACAAAGTAGTGTCAAGCTATGAGGAGGCCATGGCTGGACTAACTGATGACATGACCGTTATCGCAGGTGGTTTTGGCTTATGTGGTATTCCAGAAAACTTGATTAGTGAAATAAAGCGTAAAGGCACTAAAGGCTTAACTTTAGTGTCAAATAACTGTGGTGTAGATGATTTTGGTTTAGGCGTGTTATTAACAGACCGTCAAATTAAAAAAATTGTTGCTTCTTACGTAGGCGAAAATGCTGAATTTGAACGTCAAATGATGGCAGGCGAATTAGAAGTTGAACTAACACCACAAGGCACTTTAGCTGAAAAAATGCGTGCCGGCGGTGCTGGTATTCCTGCATTTTACACTGCAACAGGTGTAGGTACACCAGTAGCTGAAGGTAAAGATGAGCGTGAATTTAACGGTCGTGATTACATTTTAGAAGAATCAATCGTTGGTGATTTTGCCATTGTTAAAGCATGGAAAGCTGATAGATATGGAAACTTAGTTTTCAGACAAACAGCAAGAAACTTTAACCCTATGGCTGCTACCGCAGGAAAGATTACGGTTGTTGAAGTTGAAGAAATAGTTGAGCCGGGTGATTTAGATCCTGATCAAATTCACACCGCAGGCATTTATGTTGATCGCGTAATACTAGGTACTTTTGAAAAACGTATCGAACAACGTACTACCCGTCCATCTTCAGCGCAAGGAGATAAATAATGGCTTTATCAAGAGAACAAATTGCACAACGTGTTGCCCAAGAACTACAAGACGGTTACTACGTAAATTTAGGTATAGGTATCCCAACGTTAGTTGCAAACTATGTACCTGACAATATGGAAGTAATGTTGCAATCAGAGAATGGCCTTTTAGGAATGGGACAGTTTCCAACCGAAGAAGAAATTGATGCTGACCTTATCAATGCCGGTAAGCAGACAGTGACTATGGCTAAAGGTGCATCTATTTTTGATTCTGCCGAGTCATTTGCCATGATTCGTGGTGGACATGTTGATTTAACGGTACTAGGTGCATTTGAAGTTGATGTTAATGGTAATATTGCTTCTTATATGATTCCTGGCAAGCTTATCAAAGGTATGGGTGGCGCAATGGATTTAGTTGCTGGCGCAGATAACATCATTGTTACCATGACTCATGCTTCTAAACATGGCGTATCTAAATTACTTAATAACTGTAGCTTACCTCTAACAGGTAAAGCTTGTATCAAAAAAGTACTAACAGATTTAGCTTTCATTGAAATAAAAGAAGGTAAATTTCATTTGCTTGAACGTGCTCCGGGCGTGTCTGTAGAAGAAATAATTAAATTAACTGAAGGTGAGCTTGTTGTTTCAGGCGAGATTCCTGAGATGACATTTTAATATAGAAATACCCTCTCTATTATAAATTCTAAAAATCTCGATCACATGTGGTCGAGATTTTTTTTGTTTATAGCCTAAAGTTTCGAACTAGTAAAAAACAACAAAACATCATACACTTATAATGAGTATATTAAATGATTTCTGACTTTTAAGTAGTTGTCTGAACATTGGTATTAAAATTCATGACTAAAAAACATAATTATGTTGCAAGTAAAAATGCTTTAGTTCTTACTGGAGGTGGTGCACGCGCCGCATATCAAGTTGGTGTGTTATCGGCAATAGCCAAGTTCATCCCAAGAAATCATGGAATTCCCTTCCCTATCCTTTGCGGCACCTCTGCTGGCGCTATCAATACAACCGCCTTGGGCTGCTATGCATCCTGCTTTAATTTAGGTGTAAAAAAGCTTGAGTGGATATGGAAAAATTTAGATACCGAGAAAATTTATTGTAATACGGCACGCGGGGTTTTTGGGCACATCAGCCGAGGAATGTTAGCAAGCTTTCAAGCTGACTATGCAAATAAGTCACCTCGAAGTCTGCTAAATAATGCTCCTTTACGCAACTTACTTAACTCCGTAATGAATTATAAGCGTATCGACAATAATATTTTACACGGCTATTTATCATCCATTTCCGTTACAGCTTCAAGTTACAGTACTGGCGACTCTATTAGCTTCTATCAAGCTCAAGACAATACGTCACCATGGGAAAGAGCCAAACGCTCTGGCGTAGCAGCGCAACTCAACAATGAGCACTTAATGGCATCATCAGCCATTCCATTAGTTTTTCCATCTGTAAAAATAAAAAACCAACACTTTGGTGATGGGTCAGTTCATCAATTATCCCCATTGAGCCCTGCAATACATTTAGGGGCTGAGCGTATTTTTGTTATTGGGGTAGATCAACCTAAAATACCATTACACGCAAGTGAAAATAACCCACATCCTCCAACAGCAGCTACGATAGCGGGTCATTTATTAGATTCTATTTTTGCGGATACTATGAGTAGTGATTTAGAGCGTTTAAGACGTATCAATGAGACGCTAAAGTTAATCCCACAAAGTAAAAGAGATAAAATCGAAGGCTTGAAGCATATTGATAGTTTTATTATCAATCCAAGCCATGACTTTAACGCAATAGCACTTAATTACTATTATGATTTACCACTCGCTGTACGGGTATTACTTCGTAGTGCAGGTATAAGTAATGATTCCGAGTCCAGTATTATTAGCTATTTATTATTTGAAAAAAACTTTTGTGCTGAATTAATTAAATTAGGATTTGAAGATGCTATGGAGCAAGAAACTCAAATTAAGCAGTTTCTCAACTTACCATAAAACCTTATCCGTTAATCAATCAAATACCTTCCTGTATATATCCTGTCTCTTATACACATCTGACGCTGCCGACGAAGAGGA
>CAJXUT010000219.1 GCA_913061365.1 uncultured Colwellia sp. | reverse complement strand
ACATAGATCTTTTTAGAGTTTGGGAAAGATTGATCAGAAACATTTTTTAGAAAAGCTTCTGCTGCATCACGTTTTTCACGTCTTGTTTGTGGTTTTTTTACTATGTTTTCAGCGTTTACTGAATTGGTCATGATCGCACCTTGTTTTTGTTTTTCTGCTTTATCTAAAATAAAGTCAGAGAAAGATAAAAAATAGGCGGAGCTTTGGGCAAAAGAGAATTTAATAATATGTTAGCTAAAACAGACAATAATGCTCTTTCTTGTTTCCTACGCAGATATTAATCTGATCAGGTTTTACGGATCCCGCTTTCGCGATCTCAGCCTTTGGCACTCCGACAAGTATTGGGTTAGGTTTTATAGTTTAATAAAACTTAACGAGGCTGATTCTAACGTGAGTAATATTAAATAAGCAAGTTTTAAAAAAGTAAAAAGATAAGAACTGAGAAATTCAGTAAGCATAGTTACTGGGGGTAACTGTACGCTTTTGTTTGTTTTAAAAGGATATTTTCTGTTTAGTTGGCATAAAAAAAGCAGTAATCTTTTAACAAATTACTGCTTGCTTTGATAGGATAAAACTACTCTTTATCATCGCTTTCTTTAGTTTCTGATGTTTGTTCTGCTTGTACTTCTTGTACTTCTTGTTCTTTTTTATCTTGATGGTCTTCGCCACCACATCCGCCACAACAACCCATAAAATACTCCAATAAGAAAAATTAATAGCAGCATAATACCCGAGTAATTTACTAAGGTATTTGATCGAGATCAGGTTTAATATCGAAAGTGGGTTAATGCTGTTTTTAATTTACTGCTAAGGTTTTCTACATCTTTGGCATTACCTAGCACCAATTCGGTAGTGTCTTTACTTTTTTGTGACAAAGAAAAGATTTGATTCATCATGTTATTTACGTTGTTAACTGCTTGTAGTTGTTCACTTTGGTTGTGATTAATGAGTTTGTTTTTATCAATAATATTTGCAAATGACTCTATAATAACGTGCAAACTTGCTTCTGTTGTTTTAATTGTTTCTGCACCATCATCGGCAAACAATGCATTTTTTCTCATTTGCGCGGCAGCTTCATCTGTTGCTTGTCTTATATTGGCAATAACAGTTTCAATTTCAACTGTAGACTCTTGTGTGCGTTGAGCCAATGTTCTCACTTCATCTGCAACTACGGCAAAACCTCTACCTTGTTCGCCTGCTCTTGCTGCTTCTATTGCGGCATTCAAAGCAAGTAAGTTTGTTTGATCGGCAACTGCTTTTATAACCGTTACAACAGAATTAATTTGCTGACCGTGCTCTCGTAAAATATGCATTTGGTCGGCAGATTGGTTTATCGCTTCGGCTAATTGTTTTATTTGTAATGATGATTTTTTAACAGTATTAACGTTATCCACTACGTGACTGTCTGCTTCTTTACTAACCATGATTGTTTTTTCAGTTTGTGACTGAGTTACTTCAACCGCTTTGGTCATTTGAATAATGGAGGCGCTTGCATCTGATAGTTCATCTTGCGTGCTGCTTACTTGGCTTCTTGCATCAATACATGCGGTAAGTGTATTTTCTGTTGCGCTATCTAACGCTAAACCAATATTAGAAATGGTATGAACAAATAATGTTATTCTGTCCATCATCGCATTAAAGCTTTGTCCTATTTCACCTAGTTCATCGTTACTCGTTAACTCAACTCGTAGTGCTAAGTTGGATAGTTTTTCTACACTTACCATTGTTTTTTGAAGATGTTTCAGTGGTTTACTTATTGACCTAAATATTGAAATACCGAGTAATAAAATAGTTAAAGCAATACCAGCAAGGACTAAAAATATTGTTTTATTGGTTTTTTTTGCTAGTTTTGCGTTTGCTTTTATCTCTTTACGTGCGAGTGTTTTTTGTAATATCACCAGTTGATCTAAGTGAAGGAGGAAAGGCTCAAGCGCTCCATACATTTCTAAATCTACAAAATTTCCCATGCTATAAGAAGAAGCTTCGACCATGTAAGCTGATATTTTGTCTATCGCGTTAATACTGTTTTGGTAAAAGGGGCTCATGCTATTCACAATGGCTACTTCTTGCGCTGATAGTGTGGAAGATTGATAGCTTTGCCATTGCTGACCGATTATCTCTTTTGCTGAATTAACTTGGGTTGCAGCATCTTTCCATAAGGCCATACCGCTACGGGCTTTATGGGCAACATCAATAATGTCAGAGGTGAAGGTTCTGATGATTAAGTTAAGTTGTTGAGTTTGGCTCAGTCTATATTCGAGTGTGTGTTGTGCACTTTGGCTACGATCAGTGGATATTTTGATACTAGCAAAGATAATCGTACTAAAAATAAGCAATGGAACGAGTGATAATATAATTAATTTGCTGCTAACGCGTGTAAATATTTTCATTTGTTAAGTTAACCATCATTATATTTGGCTTTAAATAGCCAAGAAATGTGGGCAAATTAGCAAGGAGGTATGACGTGAGTGTTACAGTTATATGGCAGTAATATTACAGATAAAGTTAATCTATTGACGGGCTTGAATTAAGCTCAAATTTGATAGGAAAATTAATTGTATGGATGTGCCGTTGGGGTTTATGCGCTTGATATAAAAAAGGCATATTATTAAAGAGAATATGCCTTGTGTTGTTTATTTCTTTTTTCGAAACTAAACAGAAAGTTCCATTCGTGGTTTTGCTTCTTTACTACTGTCTATTTTAGGTGCGCATAATAGTATTCTTGATGACGCAATTTTACCCTGTGTAACAACATACTCTTTGAGTTTTTCTTCACGTTGTTCACCAATTTCTTTGAGCTGTTTTATTTTTTCTTTATCGGTAATTTTACTGCCAGCTTTAAGGTTGATATCTGCTGGTGTGCTAACAGCACAAATATTTACTCGGGTATCTTTCTTATTTTGCATTAAAGCAATAAAAGCCTGCAAATATGCTTGTTGTGCTTCACTTATTTCAATTTGTTTAGCCTGATAGGGTAAATCGTCAAAGCGCAATTTAAGTGCAAACTCGCCAACACTCATGGCAGCTGAAACTATATTGGCATAAGGGACAAATGTTTTTAGTAAGTAGTCTTGTGTGGCTATCCAAATGGCTTTTTGTGTGATTAAACCGACAATACTGCTCATTCCAAATTGTGGATCAGAAGTGGAGCCTGATAAAGGTACTTCAAACTCTACATTGCCGTCACCATCTTTAAGCATGCCTAAAGCAAGGTTTAAAGGTAGTGCTCCTTGATCTATCAATGCTCCGGCTTCATCATTATCAGCGATGCTTGTTTCTAAACCTTGTAATAGTAAAACCACATCGCCATTTAACTCTTCTCCTTCAAGCGTGACATCAATATCGGTATTAAACTGTCCACTCTTTAATTCTAGCTGCATTGCTTGTTGTACATAAGTTGAAACGGAACGTAATGATAGCTCTTTTAAGAATCCTTTTAAGTGATGAACCGGCTTTTTTGAGAAGGGCTGACTAAAGCCTTTAAAGTCAAAATGAGCGTATTTATTACTGCGACCAATTAGCTCAAATGGCGTTTTATTGTCTTTTTTCTCTGGGGCATTACTCAGTGCTCCGAGTGTTAACGTATCGATAAATACATCACGTTTTGCGATAGGATCAACACTATTATCAACAAAAGATATTTGGTTATCATTGATTAATGAAAATGAATTCAATGAAATCATAAACTCTGAAGCTGCAGGTGATGGCTCTTGTGCTACTTCTTCTACCGTTTCTTCAGCTTCAGCTACAGCAACTTCTTCTTGCTCATCCTCTGTTTCAGGCAGTGAAACCAAATTAGAGATGGCTTTTTCTTTATTTAGAATAACCTGACTTTGAAGACTATTTAGTATGATTTTATCAATTGCTAAATTGCGCTCACTTACTTTGATATCGTTGATACTAAACTGTTTAAGTTTGGCTATAGGAGGGAGTTCTAAGGTTTCATTTTTAGAAATGAAAATGTCATCGATAATAAATTCAGCAATTTCTACTTCTGGAATATCAGTAAAATGAAAGTTAATGTCGTTTAGCATTAACTGTTCAAAATAAGCTAGCTTTTGGTTAGGCTTATCATGATGAACACTGGCTTTTTTAAGGGTTGTTTGTCCTTTACCGTTTAATTCAGTTAATTTACCTTGCTCCAAAATCAGTGTTAAGTCACTTATGTTTTGTTGCAGGCTTTCTAAATTTAATATCTGTTGTTCTATACCAACAACAAGGTTTGTGTTAGTTATCTGGGCATCAGTTAAGTGCACTTTAATTTGTTCACCTTTAATAGCAATAGACTGCTGAGTTGCTAATGAAAAAGAACCACTCAGTTCAGTTAAGTCTTTCACATAAGGCTTTAGCTTAGCCAAGGGATAGTCTTTAATAGATAATTGACTACTTACTTCTCCTTGTCCCTGCTCAAAACTAGCATCAGCACTCAATTTAAGCGAAGTACCATCTATAACGCTTTGTAAATTTAAGCTTGCTTGTTGAGATTGTGTAGTCGCTTTAACTTGCGTGATAAGTAGACTATTAATAGCGATTTGATGAGGTTTATCATCATTCTTTATATCGATATTGATCTGACTAAAATCTAATGTTGGTAAGATGACTTGGTAATTAAATGGTGTAGCTTCAGTTTCTGTACTTTCTTCTACTTTTTCTTCTGGGTTAGGCGCTTCTTTATTTAAATCTATGCCCGCAATAACGAGTTGTTCTTCTGTTTTATCAATTTTGATATAAGCGTTAGCAAGGCTAAATTCACTGATGACTATTTTGTCAAATAGTATGCGAAATAGAGTTAAACGGATATTTAACTCTTCGACTGAAAATACTTTCTCGTTTTTTTCTATGTAGAGTGTTAAATCGCTAACGGTTAATTGACTTAAAAAAGGGTTATAACGAATGCTCGCGTCAGTAGAAAGCGTTAATCCTTGCTCAGCGAGTATCGGCTCAATAAAGTACTTGCTAAGCGGTGAAGAAATAGCCCAAATAATAAGGTAAAGACTAATGAATAATACCGTAATTATTTTAATGATTTTACTGAAATAACGAGGTGACTTTTTAGTAGAAGAAGAAGCGTTCATATACATAGATCTTGATCATAATGGGAGTTGAATGGTAACAGATAAACCTTTAACTTTATTGTTTTTGGCAAAAATATTACCCTGATGAGCAATAATTGCTTGTTTAGCTATTGCTAGCCCTAAACCTGTACCGCCTGTTTTTCTGTCTCTTGCAAGATTTACGCGATAAAATGGTGTGAACAATTCACCTAAGGATGCTTTTGGAACGCCAATACCATTATCACAGATGACTAGTGTAGCAAACTCTTCATTGATTGATAAACTCACTTCAACGATACTATTATCTGGACTATATTTTACTGCATTTGTGATGACATTGCTGATCGCACTAAAAAGTAAATTATGGTCGCCTGCGAGTTCTATGGCCTTTTCTGCACTTAATGTAATTTGTATTGAAGTCTCATTGGCAACAAATTGTTCTTCTTGAATAATTTTTTGCACCAAGGCTGTAAAATTAAGATTCTTTTTTTCAATTGTTTTAAGTGTATTCTCTAAACGCGACAATGCTAATGCATCTTCAATCATTTGATTTAGACGCTCTATTTCTAACTGGCAGCGTTGTAGATATTGTTCTCGCGCTGATTGAGTTGTGGATTCTTGTTGTGCTAAGCCTAGCGCCATTTGTAAACGTGTCATGGGAGAACGTAACTCATGAGAAACATCGCCCAATAAGCGTTGTTGTGCTGTTTGATTTTTTTGCAGCTGCTCTGCCATTTTATTAAAGCTGATAGCCAGTTGGCCAATTTCATCATTTCGCTGAGGAACGTGTTCAATACGAGTGGCTAAATTTCCTTTACCTATTTCTGTTACCGCTTTTTTAATAATTATGATGGGTTTTCTCCCATTTCGTACTAGCAGTAAACAAAGTATAAAACTGATAAATACGGGAGCTGTCTCTTATACACATCTCCGAGCCCACGAGACGTAGAGGAATATCGTATGC
>CAJXUT010000218.1 GCA_913061365.1 uncultured Colwellia sp. | reverse complement strand
GAGATCTACACTATCCTCTTCGTCGGCAGCGTCAGATGTGTATAAGAGACAGTGTATATACAAGTTAAATGCTGTACATTTAAAAACTTTTACCTATAGAAATTTACTGGCTACAGTTAATTGTACCAATTGTTAAGGAATTGCTCATGAGTCGAGTCAAAGCATTAGAAGATAGTCGCATAGATAATAGCCGTAAAATCCGCGCTGCCCGTGGAAGTGAAATAACGGCTAAAAGCTGGTTAACAGAAGCTGCAAAACGCATGCTAATGAATAATTTAGATGAAGAAGTTGCTGAGCATCCACAATCATTAGTTGTTTATGGCGGTATTGGCCGTGCTGCGAGGAATTGGGAATGTTATGACAAAATTATAGAAGTACTTGACCGTTTAGAAGATGACGAAACGTTAATGGTTCAATCAGGTAAACCTGTTGGCGTTTTCAAAACACATGAAAATGCCCCCCGTGTGCTAATTGCTAACTCTAACCTAGTGCCTAACTGGGCAAACTGGGAACACTTTAATGAATTAGATAAACAAGGCCTGATGATGTATGGCCAAATGACTGCTGGTTCTTGGATTTACATCGGTTCGCAAGGTATTGTTCAAGGGACTTATGAAACATTTGTGGCAATGGCAAAGCAGCATTTTGACGGTGATGCTAAAGGCAAATGGGTGCTTACTGGTGGTTTAGGCGGTATGGGTGGTGCACAGCCATTAGCAGCAACGATGGCAGGCTTTTCAGCGTTAGTGGTTGAATGTGATGAAACCCGTATTGATTTTCGTATTAAGACTCGTTATGTAGATAAAAAAGCGAAAACGTTAGATGAAGCACTAGCACTTATTAATGCAGCAAATGCACAGGGTGAAGCTATTTCAGTAGGGCTTTTAGGTAATGCTGCAGATGTTTTTCCTGAATTAGTTAAACGTGGTATTACGCCTGATGTAGTGACTGACCAAACCTCAGCCCATGATCCATTAAATGGTTACTTACCCCAAGGCTGGACCATGGAGCATGCCGCAGCAATGCGCTTAAAAGATGAGGCAGCGGTTGTTAAAGCGGCTAAGCAATCTATGGCAATACAAGTTCAAGCAATGTTAGATTTACAAGCAGCTGGCTCAGCTACAACAGATTATGGCAATAATATTCGTCAAATGGCATTAGAAGAAGGTGTGACTAATGCGTTTGATTTCCCAGGCTTTGTTCCTGCTTACGTTCGTCCGTTATTTTGTGAAGGTATCGGTCCTTTTCGTTGGGTTGCTTTATCAGGTGATCCAGAGGATATCTACAAAACTGATGCTAAAGTTAAAGAGCTTATTCCTGATAATCCACACTTACATAATTGGTTAGATATGGCCCGTGAACGTATTGATTTTCAAGGATTGCCCGCCCGAATTTGCTGGGTTGGCTTAAAAGATAGAGCACGTTTAGCACTTGCATTTAACGACATGGTTAAAAGCGGTGAGCTTTCTGCACCTGTAGTTATTGGTCGAGATCATTTAGATTCTGGCTCTGTTGCTTCACCAAATCGTGAAACTGAAAGTATGCTAGATGACTCTGATGCAGTGTCAGATTGGCCATTACTTAATGCCTTATTATCAACATCTGGTGGTGCTACTTGGGTTAGCATACATCATGGTGGTGGTGTTGGTATGGGTTTTAGTCAACATTCTGGCGTGGTTATTGTTGCAGACGGTACTGATGAAGCATCTAAGCGTATTGGTCGAGTATTGTGGAATGACCCAGCGACAGGTGTTATGCGCCATGCCGATGCAGGCTATAATAGCGCTATTAATTGCGCCAAAGAACAAGGTCTTGATCTACCAATGATCGAAGGCGCTAACGGTAAAAAAGGAAAATAGTGATGACGATTAGTAAATTAAATATAGTGCCAGGCAAGTTAACACTCGCACAGCTTAGAGCCGTTAATCGCTATAATGGTATTGAATACTCGTTAGATGAAAATGCCTTTGATGAAATCAACAAAAGTGCTGATGCAGTGCAACAAGTGATTAAAGATGATCGTGTTGTTTACGGCATAAATACCGGCTTTGGTCTATTGGCAAATACGCGTATTAAAACTGATGAGCTTGAGTTATTACAACGCTCTATTGTGCTTTCACATTCTGCTGGTTTTGGCGAGTACATGGAAGATTCAACAGTACGTTTGATGATGATTCTAAAAATTAATTCACTATCTCGTGGTTTTTCAGGTATTCGCTTGAAGGTCATTCAAGCATTAATTACTTTATTAAATGCTGAAGTTTATCCCTGCGTACCAAAGAAAGGCTCTGTAGGTGCTTCAGGTGATTTAGCGCCATTATCTCATATGGTTTTACCTTTGTTGGGTGAAGGTGAAATGTCTTATCAAGATGAAGTTATTCCGGCAATAGAAGGTTTAAAAATTGCAGGGTTAGAGCCCGTAACGTTAGCAGCTAAAGAAGGTTTAGCATTACTAAATGGTACGCAAGCATCAACAGCATTCGCTTTAGAAGGTTTGTTCCACGCAGAAGATTTATATGCGGCAGGGACAGTTATCGGTGCTATTTCCGTAGAAGCGGCAATGGGATCTCGTGCGCCATTTGATGATCGTGTTCATCAAGTGCGTGGCCAAAAGGGGCAAATTGATGCCGCTATGGCGTATCGCAAAATATTAACTAATAGTTCTGAAATTTGTGAATCACACCTTGATTGCGAAAAAGTTCAAGACCCTTATTCGCTTCGTTGTCAGCCACAAGTGATGGGCGCTTGTTTAACGCAAATTCGCCAAGCGGCTGAAGTTTTACATGTAGAAGCAAACGGGGTAACAGATAATCCACTAATATTTGCAAACGAAGGTGATTTTATTTCTGCAGGTAATTTTCATGCTGAGCCTGTTGCCATGGCTGCTGATAACCTTGCCCTTGCGATTGCTGAAATCGGTTCATTATCAGAACGTCGTATGGCGTTATTAATTGATTCGAGCTTAAGTAAATTACCGCCATTTTTAGTTGATAATGGTGGCGTAAATTCAGGCTTTATGATTGCGCAAGTTACCTCTGCAGCACTTGCCTCAGAAAATAAAACCCTTGCTCATCCTGCCTCTGTTGATAGCTTACCAACCTCGGCAAATCAAGAAGACCACGTGTCTATGGCTTGTTTTGCCGGGCGACGTTTAGCTGATATGAGTGAAAATACCAATGGTGTACTCGCTGTTGAGTATTTAGCTGCAGTGCAGGGCTTAGATTTTAGAACGCCATTGCAAGGCTCCAAAATCATTGAGCAAGCTAAAGCTATATTAAGAAAAACAGTTAGTTTTTATGATAAAGATCGATACTTTGCACCTGATATTGTGGAAGCGTCGGCTATTATCAGCGATGGAGATTTAAATCAATTTATGCCAGAGAACCTTTTACCAAGCTTCTAAACTTGGTTATTGGAACAAATGCCCAAGATTATTCTCGTAAATCTTGGGCAACTTATTAATCACTTCAAAAGTAAATGTTATGAACTTAATTCCATCAGATGATAATTATTTAGTCCCTTATGTAAGTAAACGCACCGGAGAAACACGTTTAGGTGAAGTGCTAAAGTCGTTGTCACTACTTGATGATAACGACGTTATGAGCGCATTAACTAAATTGAAGCAGCAGGGCGTTAAGTATATTTTACTCGGTATTCCAGAAGATATCGGTCCAAGAGCTAATTTAGGTAAACCCGGTTCAGATAAAGGGTGGGAGGCATTTTTACATAAGTTTTGCTCCTTACAACAAAACGAGTTTATACAGGGTAAAGAAATTGCCGTAATGGGGCATATTGACTGTGAAGATTTACAAACTAAGAGTGTTTGTTTAGATACAAGTAAGCCAGATGATTTAAAAAAAATTAGAGAATTAGTTAGAGAACTAGATGAGCGCGTAAGTACTATTTGCAAAATGATTTTTGATTTAAATCTTACACCTATCATTATTGGAGGAGGACATAATAATGCCTATCCGATAATTAGAGCGGCTAGTCTTAGTCAAAGCTCTGCTATTGCTGCAATAAATTTAGATCCCCATACTGATTTTAGAAGTTGTGAAGGGCGTCATAGTGGTAATGGATTTAGCTACGCCGCTGAAGAGGGGTTTCTTCAATACTATTTCTCTTTAGGAATGAATGAGCTTAAAAATTCAGCAGCCAATATTGAGTCGTTACAAACTTATGGTTTTCAATGGGCAAGTTATCAAGATATATGGGTGAGAAGGACATACGATTTTGATGAGGCACTGGTTAAAGCTAAAAAATATTTGCATGATGCTAACAAGGCTTTTGGCATTGAACTCGATATAGATTGTCTTGCAATGATGCCCGCTAGTGCATTTACTAATTGCGGTATTCAGGTGCAAGATGCTGAATACTATGTCTATGATTTAGCATCGGAATTAAACTCATGTTATTTACATTTGGCAGAAGGTTCGCCTGAGCAACATCCAAGTAATTATAGCGCTGGTGTTAATGATGTAGGTCAGGTTTATGCGTCATTAGTTACTAGCTTTATACAGGCTAAACAGAGTGTAAGAAGCTGGCATTAATGCTTTACTTTACTATCTCTGCTAGTTGAATAAAGCAATTTAACATACTATAAAAAATGCCAACGCAAATTATTTTACGTTGGCATTTTTGTGTGTCCTGCTTTTTTTCTGGTTTTACTTAGACATTAGCTCTTGTTCATGATGCTGCGCAATTTCAGCGATAACTTCTTGTTTCTTTCTTTTCTCAGATACTTTGCCTTCAGTTAACCAGTAAAAGAATAACGGTACAAAGAATATTGCTAAGAATGTTGCTGCAATCATGCCTCCCATAACACCAGTACCTACACTATGACGAGCACCAGCGCCTGCGCCAGAGCTTAAAGCTAAAGGAACAACACCTAAAATAAAGGCAAGTGATGTCATGATAATTGGTCTAAATCGTAAACGAGCGGCTTCTAATGCTGCAGCACCGGTTGTCCAACCTTCTTGCTTTTTCATTAGGGCATATTCGACAATCAAAATAGCATTTTTACTGGCTAAGCCAAGTAAGGTAACTAAACCAATTTGAAAATACACATCACTTGTCATGCCGGCAATCCACACTGAAACTAGCGCACCAAAAATACCAAAAGGTAAGGCTAATAGTACTGACAATGGTAAAGACCAACGCTCATATAAGGCGGCTAAAATTAAGAAAACCATAATCACTGCCATGCCTAAGGCAAGCCCAGTAGAGCCGGAGCTTCTCTTCTCTTGGTAAGCCGTGCCTGTCCATTCAAAACTCATGTCTGACGGTAATACTTCTTTAGCAATTCGTTCTATTTCAGCGATAGCTTGACCAGAGCTATATCCTGGAGCTGCGCTGCCTAATAACTTCACCGCAGATAAGTTATTGTACCTGTCTAAACTATCAGGGCCGCTGCTGTAAGTTATTTCTGCAAAGGCTGAAATGGGTATCATATCGCCATCATTACTTTTCACATAAATTCGAGAAATGTCGTCAGGACTCATTCTAAATTCAGGCTCTGCTGACATTAGTACCTGCCATGTACGGCCAAATTTATTGAAGTCGTTAAGGTAATAAGTTCCCATTGTGCCGGCTAATGCATTAAAAGCATTGTTGATAGGGATATTCATCGCACGGGCTTGTTCACGATCTATTTTAACGGTTAATTGTGGAGAGTCTGAACGCCATAATGTTTGTACACCAGCAAGTACAGGGCTTTGTCGGGCAGCTCCCATTATTGCACGCATACTCTGTTTTAATTTATCTACACCACCGTCACCACGGTTTTGTAGGTAAAACTCAAAACCACCCGTATTACCTAACCCCGGTATCGCCGGTGGATTAAACGCGAGTACTAGCGCTTCATTGATATTCGCAGTTTTCATGAATAATTCACGCACGAGGTTTGGTGTACTTATTTCTCTTTCATCCCAATGTTTTTGTATTACAAAAATAGTTGCTGCGTTATTTTTATAACCACCACCAAGAAAATCAAAGCCGGTAAATGAAATAACATCTTCGTTAGCTGGATTAGATTCTATCGCTGCGATAACTTCATCAACGACTTTTTTAG
>CAJXUT010000217.1 GCA_913061365.1 uncultured Colwellia sp. | reverse complement strand
CCGTTTGAAAGATGTTATTTAAACCTGGCAGTTACACAAAATGTGTTACAGGGTCTATAAAACTTAGTTATCTATTACAAAAGTAATAAAACCTATTACTTTACTTGCTCAACACAAGCCCTTCTCTACGAGGATCAGCTCCGCCTATCAAGCCTTTATTAGTCAATTCAATTACATGTAACCCACTATTCAAATCACGAATATGAACGGTATGGCCCTTAGCTTCTAATACAGGTTTTATTGCTTGTACTGGTGTTCCTCTCTCAAGCGTTGTTACGTAATTTCTATTCGTTACTTTAGGTAAATTAATTGCTTCTTGAGGGTTTAATTTCCAATCAAGCATGCCAATAATTGTTTGCGATACATAATTAATAATACGACTGCCACCAGGCGAACCAACTAACACTTTCAATGAGTTATCTTTATTAAATATCATCATGGGTGCCATTGAGCTTCTTGGTCGTTTATTTGCCTGCACTCTATTAGCGATTAATTTATCATTTTTTTGTGGCATAAAAGAAAAGTCAGTTAATTGATTATTTAATATGAAGCCTTCAACCATTAACGCCGAACCAAACCCATTCTCAATACTACTTGTCATAGAAACAGCATTACCTTTTGCATCTACAACAGAAAGATGAGTAGTGGAAGGCTGTTCAATTGTATTGCCTTCGTTTAACACAACGGCTCCTTCAGGAATACCGGCTGCAGCCTTATTCATATCCTTTTCAGGATTAATCAAGGTAGAACGTTCAGCTAAGTAATCCGCTGATAATAAACCTTTTACCGGTACCGAAACATAGTCAGTATCACCTATATAGCGGTTTCTATCAGCAAAAGCTAAGCGTGAACTTTGTGTATATAGATGTAGTGCTTGCGCTGAGTTTGCTGGATATTTTGATAAATCAAATTGCTGTAATTGCGCAAGTATTTGAATAACAGCAATGCCGCCAGAACTAGGTGGTGCCATTCCACACAAGGTAAACTCACGATAAGGGCCACATACAGGTGCTCTTTCCTTAGCTTGATATGTAGCCATATCTTTCATTGATAAGAGCCCAGGTGCAATTGCTGAGCTTTGAACAGCTGCCACAATTTTTTTTGCTAACCAACCTTCATAAAATATTTCAATACCATCTTTTGCTAAAGCTCGATAAACCTTCGCAAGTTTTTTATTCACGAGAATATCACCCGCTTTTACTGATTTTCCCTGAGGAAAAAAGTATTGATTAATTTCAGTGAGCTGATGAATACCGGGATTAAAATTAAGAGATAATAATTTTTCGAGGCGCGGAGAAACAACAAAACCATTTTCAGCTAGTGTAATTGCCTGCTCAAATAGAGTAGACCAAGGTAATTTTCCGTATTTATCATGTGCCTTTTTAAAGGTGTCCATAACACCAGGAACACCAACAGAGCGACCACCAACCACTGCGTTTATCCATTTTAAAGCTTTACCTTGCTCATCCAAGAATAGATCACTGGTTGCTTCACTAGGCGCTGTTTCTCGGCCATCAAACGTTGTCATATTTTGTTGCTGATTATCCCAATGCAACATAAACGTGCCACCGCCAATACCTGAAGATTGAGGCTCAACTAATGTTAAAACTAATTGCATCGCTATTGCCGCATCTACGGCACTACCACCTTGTTCTAAAATATTAAATCCTGCATGACTAGCATAAGGATTTGCCGCAACAACCATAAATTCTTTGCCGTGCACGGCTTTTTTAGCCTGATAACCCGTTGCAGCTTCAGGTTCACGAACTTCTCGTTTTACATCACTCACTTTCTGCAGAGGATTTGAAGGTAAAACTGCAGCAGATAAATAACTAGCGAATAAAAGTGAGTAAACAAGAGATAAACGGCTGACAGAATGAAAAGTGTACTTTTTTAGCATGAATAAGAAGTTCCAATAAAGAAGTATAAAAGGCTATGAAGACGGCCTAAACGATAACTGAAATTGATTAAATTGTATAAATTTATTCAACAAGTTTTGATAAATACCGCAATCGATATTTTCCTGAGAGAATGCGTGATTACCCTTAGCTTTATCAACTAGCTTGTTCTCAAGTAATGCCAAAGCGTAACAACAAGCTTCAAGGCTTGATAACGCATTATTTTTTGCCACTTTACGTATCGAGTACTGACCTCGGCTAGCAATATTTTCAGGCAAACATACTTGCTCAAGAGCTTGAAGATTAGAAGATAACATAAACATTTTATAGGCTTTCTTCCATGTACCATCAAGTATAATAAGAAGTCTTGGGAGCTGTTTTTTAACTTTATTTATATCGAGGTTAGTGCCATTAAATTCTTGAAGACTTGAAGATAATACACTTGCTTTTTCACTTGGGTAAAGTAACACAGCTCGATGATTAGCAAGCAAGGTATTAAGTTCAACATTATGGGTAAAATTTTCTCCCACAATTACTTGGCAATTTTCCAGAGAACGGCTTAATAAATTAACAGTGCCTTTAGTTTGTTTAACTTCACTCGGATGCTGTAAGACGAGAACATGCGTAGGGTTATTAATATGAAATACAAATTCACAAATACAAGCAATTGAGGGACGATTACATTGCTTACATACAGTTCTAGACATAGAGAATAATTCACCAATAATTGTAAATTTTACAAAACATTATTTTACACCTATATGCGCTAAAAAGGCGAGTATGAAGAAGTTATCATTCACAAGTTTTGAGCTCTCTATTCTAAAAAGTGTTTGTTCAGGATATTATATCAACAATCAGCACTTAAACATTATTACAATTACCTCTATTTACCAACATGAAAATATTCATGCGATAGTAGTTTATGTTCAAATCTATTTAACTTTAGCCATTCATTAATTTAGATAAATACAATGAAATTTAATTCTTTAGCTCTTTCTAAACAACACGCTAGCGTTGTCTTTATTATTGCAACACTTTCACTTGTCGCATTTATTATTGAATATTTTCTAAGTAGCTCATTTGCTCAAGCCTTTATCTATCATCGACAATTAATTACTCAGGGTGAGTTTTGGCGGTTACTTTCCGGTCATTTATTACATACTAATGGTTATCATCTACTATTAAACTTAGCCGCTTTATTGATGCTTTTGGCATTACACAACCGTTTTTATACTATAAAAAATTATACCTTTTTGTTTTTATTTTGCTCATTATTTACCAGTATTGGCATTTACTTTTTTGATTCAACGTTGATTAAGTATGTTGGTTTATCTGGTGTGTTACATGGAATTTTTGTATTTGGCGCATTAATGGATATTAATGCAAAAGACAAAACAGGTTATTTATTGTTACTCGGTATTTTAATTAAAATTACGCACGAACAACTTTATGGGGCAAGTGCAGAGGTGAGTAATTTAATCGCCGCAAATGTCGCTATCAATGCACATTTATGGGGCGCACTTGGAGGGTTGATATTTTCTCTAGCTTATCTCTTCATTTTTCATAAAAAGCACAGCTCTAAGTAATAGTTAAGTGGCAGCTTTATAGCCACCACTTTCTTAATTTACTTATTCAATATTCATATATTACAGATAATTGTTAAAGTGTATTTTCAAATAACTTAAATATGCGTCGATATTCATTTAACCAAGAACTCGGTTGGACAAAACCATGCGGTTCAACCGGATAGATTGCCGTTTCAAAGTCTTGCTTTTCCAATTCAATTAAACGTTGAACTAAACGAACAGTATCTTCAAAAAACACATTGTCATCAACCATAGGTGCATTAATCAACAATGGCTTCTTTAGGCCTTCAGCAAAGTAAATAGGAGAACTACGCTCATACGCAATAGCATCGTCTTCAGGGGTATTTAAAATATTAGAGGTATAACCATGATTATAATAAGCCCAATCTGAAACTAAACGAATAGCAGATCCTGACTCAAATAAATCGGGATCTGTAAACATTGACATCAAAGTTAAAAAACCGCCGTAAGAACCACCATATGTGCCTACACGTTTACGATCTACATTGGCATTTTCAACTAACCAATCTACTCCATCACGCATATCTTCAACTTCAACTTTACCCATATGGCGATAAATACTGGTTCGCCAATCGCGTCCATAACCAGCAGAAGCTCTATAATCCATATCAATCACTACATAGCCTTGTTGCACAAGCATGGAGTGGAACATAAACTCACGAAAGTAACCTGACCAACCAAGATGCGAGTTTTGTAAATAGCCAGCACCGTGAGTGAACATTACGGCACGGTTTTTACCTTTTCTAGTATCATAATTTGCAGGTAAATAAACACGTGAATAGATAGGGTTATCTTGGTTAGAAGATGCAATAGCCACAATACTAGGTGCTGTCCAAGGCATTGCTAGAAACTCTTCAGATACGGTATGAGTCACTTGCTTTGCTTCTTGATTATCATCAAGTGTTTTCACATACAATTCAGGTGGTACGGTTAGGCTAGAATGTTCTATCAATAATTTAGTTTCATCAGGACTAAGGGAGTAGTTATTCATACCACCTAAATCTGTTAATGGAGTAAGTTTTTTTGCTAAATCAATTTGATAAATTTCATAAATCCCGGGGTGCTTAACATTACCTTTAAAGACAAAGTTTTGTTGATCTCGCATCAAGGTTATATCACTGACTTCATATTTACCTGATGTTAATTGCTTTGCCTGTTTATTAAGTACTTTGTGATATAAATGAGAATAACCATTCTCTTCTGATAAATAATATAAAGCATCATTACCTACCCAACCAAATTCATTAAAACTCCAGTTAATCCAAGCATCATCATGTAACTTATGTTGAGAAACTAGCTTTTGCTCAGAAAAATCAACCGTTGTTAGCCAGCGTGTTTTATTATCCCAAGCTTCTAACATTAATGCGACTTGACTGCCGTCAGCATTCCATTTTATTGGAGCATACATTGCTAATAAGTGAATATTTCTAGGCTGATTACTTGAAATATATTCTTCGCCATATCGAGCATAATTCTCTTTTTTAACGGTGGCTAAGACATCTGCATCAAAATCAGGTAATACATCGTAACTTAACAGTGTTTGTTCTTTAGTTATTAAATCAACAACATAAATATCTTCTTTATATTGTCTATTGTTAGCAACACGAGCACGTACTTTTTCAGCCGCTACCACACCATTTTCAGTAATATAATTTGGCATAATATCTGTTTCATCACGGCTAGCATTAGCTGATGAGATGCTAATGAGTAACTTGTCTCCTTTTGGTGACAAGCTAGCATTTCTTAACGTATTTCCCTTACCAAAATAATATTTTGTATCAGTAACGCTTTTATTATTTGAAGTTATCTCAGCGTTTTGCAACGCTTGAAGCTTGGCATTTCTGTGCTGCAAAGCAATGTAATCAATTAACTTATGTTGCTCTTTGGCTAAATAACTAATAGGCTCTGCAATTGAATGAGGCTTATCTGCCATTTGCAAATTTGCTAATTCAACCACCTGCCCACTAGTTAAATTATGCATGTAAAATGTATAACCTACCTGATAGGCAATATTACCGTCATTCAAAAACATAGCATTCATTTCATTTAATGAAGTGAAGGTTATTTGCTTTACCTTATTACTTATTAAGTTTTTAACAAATACATTGCCCATGTAGGTATAAACTTCATGAGAACGCTCATTATTTATTTTAGCGTTTTTATCATTAGCAGTATGAAGGTCAGATAAATTAACTTTCTGGCTGTTATCTGAATCTAAATGACTAATAAATAAGTCCCTTAGTGGCGTACCAAGCTGCTTTTGTTTATAAAAAATAGTATTACTATCATCACCCCAATACCAAGATTCAGGCGCACGGCCAAACCAATCAGGATCAGCCATGATTTTTTCTAAAGTAATAACATTTTTATTCGTACTTATAAGTTCTTTGTTTACTTTGGGCGATACAACAGTAGAAAAGCTGACTGGTTTATTGGTATCAACTTGTTCTTTATCTTGTGTACTAACACAGGCAGCTAAAGACAAGCTTAATGTCATGGCAATTAGTTTTAACTTCATAAATTTAATCTCTAGGATTTATTTTTATTTAAGGTGAATAAAGACAGTTATACTGCTGTCTCTTATACACATCTGACGCTGCCGACG
>CAJXUT010000216.1 GCA_913061365.1 uncultured Colwellia sp. | reverse complement strand
GGCTCGGAGATGTGTATAAGAGACAGACATAGTTGGCAGATACCATAGCGCCTCGTTGAGTTTCTCAACGTCAGCTAAATTTATTTAATATCAATTTAGAGACAATTTGCTCGCTTAGCTCAGTTGGTTAGAGTACTTGCATGACATGCAAGGTGTCACTGGTTCGAGTCCAGTAGCGAGCACCATATTATAAAAAGAGCTGCCTAGAGGTGGCTTTTTTGCTTTCTACCCCTCTATGATCAATAAGACAATACTAGAATGCTATTTTTTCGCTTATCAGATCGCTATAATCTAATTCAACCGATGTAGTCAATTCAACCAGTATTAGAGCCTAATTAATGAGTTATATACCTTTAGAACAATTAAAGAATGCTTGGATTTTTAAACACAAAAGTTTACCTATTGAAGAGACAGACTTAGCCAAAATTAAGCCTATGGCAAAAGAGCGTGCGAATGTTTTATGGGATACCTTTATTAGTCGCCAAGTTGATCACCCTGATTTTTTTAAAAAAGGTGATTGGCCTTTTGATAAAAGTAATTGGCAAGATCAAGCTAAGTGGGAAAGTATTTGGGACAGTAATGAAGAAAACTTACCAGAGTTAATAACTGATACTCTTTCGTGGGATAATAATACCGTCATTTATTATTGCTCAAATAGAGATAATGTCATTGAATCAACTTGGGCTGTATTCAAACGTTGTTGGAAAAACTTTTTATTTATGGATGATGGCTGCATTCTTATTGGTAAAAAACGTAAAGAAACCGTGCAATTTAATAGTAATGGCAACTTTAAAGTAGGTAATAAACCAAACTAATGAATGCTAAAAAAGCTATTATCAAAAATGCTTTGCATAAAAATAATGCGCATCGCCACGGCTACAACTTTAACGAATTGATTAAAACGCACAAAGCATTAAAACAATTTATTATTCAAAACCCACATAACAAGCAGCCAACAATAAACTTTAGCGCCCCAGAGGCTGTCAAAACCTTAAATGCAGCTTTACTCAAGCAGCATTATCAAATTGAGCAATGGGATTTTCCACAAGGGTATTTGTGTCCTCCAATACCTGGACGAGTTGACTATATTCATTACCTTAATGATTTGTTAGCTGAGACAAAAATAAAACATAACGTTAAGGTGCTCGACATAGGCACCGGTGCTTCTTGTATTTATCCTATTTTAGGAGCAAGCACATACGGATGGCACTTTGTTGCTTCAGATATTGATCCTGTATCTATTAAAGCAGCTAAACAAAATATAGTTGCCAATAAAGAAATTGCTAAAAAAATAGATTGTCGCCTTCAAAAAGAAAGTAATAATATATTTGAAGGTATTATTAAGCCTGATGAATATTATCATCTCACAATGTGTAATCCTCCATTTCATAAATCCTTAGCTGATGCCGGTACAGGTTCAGCACGAAAATGGAAAAATCTAAATAAAAATTCTCAAACTACTAAGCAAGTTTCCCTAAATTTCGGAGGTCAAAAAGCCGAACTTTGGTGTCAAGGAGGAGAGTTAGCTTTTATTCGTCAAATGATTAAAGAAAGCATTCGTTATCAGCAGCAAGTACTTTGGTTTACCTGCTTAGTTTCAAAAAAAGAGCATTTATCGAAGTTAAAGTTCTATTTAAAAAAAGCACAGGTAAAAGAAGTGAAGATTATTGATATGGCGCAAGGGCAAAAGTCTAGCCGTTTTATTGCTTGGTGTTTTGGATAAAAGAGAGCATCAAGTTAGAGGGTTTTACGGCAAGATAACCTTTAAGAGAATAATCTAAAAAGCTCAAAATATTGCTATAAAATAGACAAATAAAAAAGGTGAACAAAAGGCTATTACTTAGCTTTCATTCACCTTTAACAAAATCATCGATTAATAGGTTGTTACTGAGCCATACTTTCAGGCATTAAAATGGCGATAACTTGCCCTTTTGAACAAACAACATTACCTGCAGACAATGTAATATCCACAGTGATTTTACGATCCTTTACTTCACTAAAACGACCAACTAACTCAAGCTCAACACCTTGTGGCGTAGGAGCTAAAAAACTAACGTTTAATGCACCTGTTACAAATCTTAAAATAGGTGAAGTACCCATTTCACGACCTTGAGCAAGATAAGCCATTGCTGACGCACTTCCTGTTCCATGACAATCAATTAATGAGGCTGTCATGCCACCATAAACAAAACCAGGCAGCGCTGTATAAACATCTGATGGTGTAAAACGAGCAACCGTAATACTCGCTAATAAATCATCTTTATCAATATGTTGCCAATAGCTTTTTAGTTGATGACCATCATGATTATTTTTACCACAACCATAACAATGACTTAATTCTTCTGGATAAAGATCTTGGAAAGCTTGTTTGTTCATAAAAAACCTTAATTGATTAACTGATCAATATAAACAAATAAATTCATCTATATTGATCATGTTATGAGATAGCTACATTCGTTTAATTGACTTAACCAATAGGTCTTAAATCATCAATCACTTTGCCGTCATCAGGTAATGTCCCTACTGCAACCAACTCAACCGTACCGCTAAGTTTAGTCATCTTTTTCAGGCTGTTGCTGATGTTTTCAACAACACTAGTCAAATCTGCTTCAGAATAACCTGTAGTATCTAATTCACATTGCAAGTTCATATTGTCGTTATGATTAACTTTAGTGACTGATAAGCGCATTTTTGCAACTTGTTGATAGTCTTTACGAACTTGCTCTATTTGACCAACGTGAACAAACATACCTTTAATTTTAGTTGTTTGGTCTGCACGACCTAACCAACCTTTAATACGCATATTAGTTCGACCACAGGCACTAATGTCTAGTTTCACGGCTGATAAATCACCAGTAGCAAAACGAATAAGTGGGTAATCAACGTTAAAGCTTGTTACAACAACTTCACCAACTTCACCCTCGGCAACCGGCTCTAAACTACCAGGACGTACTATTTCAACTAGCAAGTCTTCAGCGATAATTAAACCATCACCAACGATAGATTCAAAACCAATTAAACCAACATCAGCACTTGCATAAGCTTGTAGTGAGTCAATACCTGCAGCAGTAAACTCTGATCTCAACGCTTCTGGTAACGCTTCGCCTGTAACTAACGCTTTACCGATACTAGAAATATCACGATCATTTTTAGTCGCTTTATCTAGTAAGATTTTTAAAAATGATGGCGTACCACAATAACCTTGAGGTTTTAAATGCTCAATAATATCAAGCTGCTGTTCAGTTTGCCCTGGTCCAGCAGGAATAACTGTACAACCACAGGCTCTAGCGCCTGAATCAAGAATAAATCCACCTGGAGTTAAATGGTATGACAAAGTATTTTGAACTAAATCACCTTTTCTAAAACCAGCTGCATAGAAAGCTTGCCCTACACGCCACCAATCATCACTGGTATTCTCAGGATCATAAATTGGGCCTGGAGATTGAAAAATACGACCTAAATTAGCTGTTTTTGCACTTAAACCACCTAAAGGAGAATTTTTTCTTTGAATCTCCATTAAGTCAGATTTACGGGTGATAGGTAATTGTGCCAACAAGTCGCGGCTTGTTATTTTATCAGCATCAATATGCTCTAGCGTGTCACTATAATGCTGACACTCTTGTTTAGCATAAGTGATAAAAGCAGGTAAACGCTCTAACAGAGATTGCTCACGTAGCTCAGGGTTTTGACATTCTCTTTCGTAAAAATATTGTTTCATGGTAACTCGATAATTTTAAAATATTATAACTTTACTTTTTCATGTACTTTCACAAAGCAACCAGCTCGTTCATTTTTGTACTATAAAAGCGGGGCTTACCGTAATAAGTAAGCACTTCGATATAAAACAGAGTAGGTATAAACTGGAATGTACGTGGTTATAACCAACGTTTACGACGTTTATAAGACTTTAAGTTTTTAAAGCTTTTACGTTCTTCGTTGCCGCCACCTAAATAAAATTCTTTTACATCTTCATTGCTAAGCAATTGTTCTTGAGTACCATCAAGTACAATTTTGCCTGACTCCATAATGTAACCGTAATCAGCAGCTCGTATTGCATAGTTAGCATTTTGCTCAACTAATAGCATGGTAATACCTTGATCTTGGTTGATCTTTTTAATAATACCGAATACTTCTTTTACCAATAATGGTGATAAACCCATTGATGGTTCATCTAAACAAATCATTTTAGGACGAGCCATTAAAGCTCTACCGATAGCTAGCATCTGTTGCTCACCACCTGATAAATAACCCGCTAGACCTGTACGCTCTTTTAAGCGAGGGAAATAGTTAAACACCATTTCTAAATCTTGGTTAATTTGAGAATCATTACGTGTGTAAGCACCTAATTTTAGGTTTTCTATTGACGTCATATCTTCAATTATGCGACGACCTTCCATTACCTGAATTAGACCACTACGTACAATATCTTCACCGTTTTTCTTATCAATACGCTCGCCCATAAAGGTGATATCACCTTTAGTCACTTCACCGTATTCAGTTTTAAGTAAACCAGATATCGCTTTAAGCGTGGTTGATTTTCCTGCACCATTTGGTCCTAGTAACGTTACAACGTCGCCTTCTGGTACATCTAATGTTACCCCTCTTAGTACTTGGATAACTTCGTCATAAACAACTTCAATGTTATTAACCGATAACATTGGTGTCGCTGTTTGAATTTTTGCTGCCGCCTGAGACATATATATACTCCGTTGAAATTATAACTACCCAACTTGATAGCAAGTTGAATAGTTATAATATAATAGAACTTTCTATTAACTATTTAGTGATAAAGATTAGTAACCTAACCAATCATCACGACGATCCAATGTAACTGTTGAAACTTTATTTACTTTAACGCCGTCACCAACATAGTTGCCTTTATAGATATTAACTTGGTTGATACCACGGTGATCTTCCATGCTCCAGTTAGCCGCTAAACATACGCCTTCAAGACCAGCTGGTACCCAGTTTTTATTAGCATACATGCCTTTTTTAATGTTAGCGCCAGTGATGCCACCATTGTCTTTAGCCCATTCCATTGCTTCTTTCATGAAGTATGTAGAACATACGCCACGCATGTAGTGATGAACGCGCTCTTCTTTGCCTTCTGGATCAGACATTTTAGAAATTTCACGTACAAGTTTCATACCTGGAACATCGTCACTCCAAAATGGAGTCATTGTTGGGAATATGTAGTTTTTAATGCCTTCGCCTGCTGCATTAAATACATTTTTATCACCACCCCAAATGCTTGACATCAACGTAATATCTACGCCAACAGTTTGACAAGATTTGATTAGTGATAATACTGAACCACCAATGTTAGCAACATAACCATAGTTAGAACCTGAGCTCTTAATACTTAAACATTGCGCTTTAAAATCACCTGGTTTCATCGAAACAACAACTGGCGATTGAACGTCAAAACCTAGCTCTTCAGCATATTCAGCACAAGCAGCTTTTGGCGCGTTAGGGAAAGGATGGTTTGCACCGATATGAGTGAATTTAGGTTGCCCTTTTCCACCCTTGCTCTTAAAGTCTTCAGCAGCCCATTGTACTAGACCACGACAAGCATCTGAGTAAGACGCGCCATAGAAGAAGTTATAAGGTGCAGGTTTTTTAGTATGAGGATTTTTGCCTGTTGGATCTGTTAAATGACCTGAATAAGACGCAGAAAATACAGGTGTTTTATCACGAGCAACGAATGAGATTAATGCTTCAGTATCCGCTGTACCCCAACCTTGCATCGCAACCATTTTATTACGAGACTTCCACTTTTTATAAGCAGCAATTGCTTGTGGTACTTTATAGCCATAATCAATTGTTTCAGATTCAAGTTTAGTACCTTTAATACCACCATGAGCATTGATATAAGCAAGTGAATCACGAACACCATTTGCATAGGCTTTACCAACGAAAGCTGTTGGGCCTGACATATCAGCTAAATGACCAACAAAAACAGAATCTTGCGCTTGTACTTGACTGGTAGCACTTAATGCGATACTGGCAGCAATTGAACTTACTAACATCTTTTTATTCATAACTTTTCTCATGTGAATTTCCTCAACTTGTTTTTAGTCTGTCTCTTATACACATCTCCGAGCCCACGAGACGTAGAGGAATCTC
>CAJXUT010000215.1 GCA_913061365.1 uncultured Colwellia sp. | reverse complement strand
TACGAGATTCCTCTACGTCTCGTGGGCTCGGAGATGTGTATAAGAGACAGGGGATAACATTACTGTTAAGTAAGAGTCTCCTTAATGGATTAAGTTCATTTTATTTTTAATAAATTATGAAGTTTTTACTTTATTACAATACCGCATCCAAATCTTAATATTCAAGTGATAAGAATTACTCTATATCTGTACCCGAAACTACAATCTGATTTCGACCATTATCTTTAGCTAGGTAAAGGGCATTATCTGCTTCATTCATTTGTTTTGAAAGTGCTTCTCTACTGTCAAATAACACACCAATACTCACGGTAATTGAGATATGAGTATCTCCGCAAGGTAGCGTTGATATTGACATTTCACGACGAAAATCATCCAGTTTATTATACAGTTGATCTGTATCTAAACCATGTAGCAAAATAGCGAACTCCTCCCCGCCCAAACGAGCTGTTAATCCTGATCCAAAATGCTTTCTCAAGTACAGTGCTAATACTTTTAATACTTGATCACCTGCATCATGACCATAGTTATCATTTACTTTTTTAAAGTAATCAATATCGAGAACCGCTAAACAATAGTGAATATTTCGTTTGCTATATTCTGCAATACGTTTCTCAGCATTAGCAAAAAAAGCTCGACGGTTAGAGAGTTCGGTTAAATAGTCGGTATTAGCAGCATGCTGAATTTGTGCAATATTATTCAAACTTTCAATATTTTGAGTGATACGACAATAGAATTCTTCTGGGCAAAAAGGTTTGCGCAGAAAGTCATCTGCCCCATTTTTAATAAATCGAGCAGAATGAACACCATTACTAGCGCCAGAAATACCAATAATAGTTAATAACTCACGAGAATAATTTTTACGTATTTCATTGGTTAATTCTATACCGTCCATTTCTGGCATTTCCAAGTCGGTAATCACCATCTTAATATTTTTGTGTTGCTTAAGCTTTTCTAGTGCTTGGACACCATTATTAGCGGTATAAACTGTAAAATTACGGCGTTTTAGCAGCTCAACAATATGATTACGGGCAGAAGATGAATCATCAACCACTAAAATAGCATTTTGACTATTCGTTTGTTGCCAGTGTAATACTCGCTTTAAATATAAAAAAGCTTGGCTGTTTTCTTTAGGAATATAATCAATAACTGGTTGGGCAAGAATTTTTTGTCGAGTGTTATCATCCATTTTCCCAGTCATTACAACACTAGGAACGCCATGAGATAGTACACATGCTATCGCTTCTCCGTCCAAAGCATCGGGTAAAGCATAATCAACTGTCGCAGCAAAAAAATCATTGTTAACTGACAGAACTTCCTCAACTTGCGCTAATGATGTCGCTAAAACCACCTCATAATTAAGCGACTGCGCTATTTGTTTGATAACTGTTGCAATAGGTTTACTGTCTTCTACTACTAATAACCGTTGAGCCATAATAACTGCCTTATTTTTATATTTTCAACTTATACTGCTTTTAGGTTGGCATATTCAACTACCAACCATTTACTACCAACTTCTTCAAAATTTACCTGTATTCGCGATTGTGCGCCACTACCTTCATAGTTTAAAACAACTCCTTCACCAAATTTAGCATGAACAACCCGCTGACCTAATTTGAATCCGGTGTTTTCAAATGTTTCCAAGGTAAATGTATTTGAAAATTTACCTACACTTTTAGGTCGAGACACTTGATTCTGCATGCGAATTTCTTCCACACAACTTTCAGGTAACTCTTTTAAGAAACGACTCGCTTTATGATATTTCTCTTGTCCGTATATACGTCGACTTTCTGCATGCAATAAATATAATTTACTCATTGCTCTTGTCATACCAACATAACACAATCGTCTTTCTTCTTCTAAACGACCTATTTCTTCTACTGATTGTTGACTAGGAAACATGCCTTCTTCAAGGCCAGCAATAAAGACTAAAGGAAATTCTAAACCTTTAGCCGAGTGCATCGTCATTAATTGTACCGCTGCCTCAAACTCTTCTGCTTGTGACTCTCCTGACTCTAAAGCTGCATGAGTTAAAAATGCTGTTAGCGGTGTTTGCTCTTCTAATAACTCTGGATCACTCACAAAGGTTTGACAAGCAGTTACTAACTCATTCAAGTTTTCAATGCGCTGCTCAGCACGTTCACCTTTCTCTGCTTGATACATGGCTTTTAAGCCTGAATGTTGAATAACAAAATTGGCTTGTTGATCTAAATCTAAGTCAGTTGAGTCATCTTCCAATTGATCGACCAAGTTAATAAAAGTTGCAATAGTTTTAGCGCTACGGCCTTTTAGCTGTTGTGTGCTTAACAGTTGTTGACAAGCTTGCCATAAAGTCACCTGCAAACTTCTCGCGGCATCACGTACTAAGGCTACCGTTTGGTTACCAATACCTCGGGTCGGAGTATTTATAATTCTCTCAAACGCGGCATCGTCATCGCGATTATTAATTATGCGTAAATAAGCTAATGCATCTTTAATTTCTTGTCGTTCAAAAAAGCGCTGACCACCATAAATGCGATACGGTAATTTTCCTTGTAATAAAGCTTCTTCCATCAAACGAGATTGCGCATTAGAGCGATATAAAATGGCAACTTCATCAAGTTTACCGCCATCATCACGCCATTGCTTAATACGACCGGCAATAAAGCGCGCTTCATCTATTTCATTAAAAGCAGTGTAAATCGATATTTTCTCTCCTGCTTTATCATCCGTCCACAATTCTTTACCTAATCGATTATTATTATTACTTATTAATTGGTTAGCTGCGTTTAAAATATTTGCTGTTGAACGATAGTTTTGCTCTAAGCGGATAGTATGTACGCCATCATATTCGCTGGTAAAACGCTCAATGTTTTCAATTCGTGCTCCACGCCAGCCATAAATAGACTGATCATCATCACCAACAATCATCACCTTTGATTGCGCTTTTCCTAGCATAGTTAGCCAAGCATATTGAATAGCGTTAGTATCTTGAAATTCATCAACCAAAATATGACGAAAACGTTGTTGATAATGCGCCAATAGTTCAGGATTGTTGAGCCAAAGTTCATGGGCTCGTAGTAAGAGCTCCGCAAAATCAACTAAGCCTGCACGATCACAGGTGTCTTGGTAGGCTTTATATACTTTTACAAATAACGCTTCACTTGGGTCAAATTGAGCATCAATATGTTGCGGGCGTAACCCTTCATCTTTTTTGCCATTGATATACCAAACAAATTGTTTCGCAGGCCATTTTTTTTCATCTAATTCTAATGAACGTACAATGCGTTTTATTAACCGTAATTGATCATCGCTATCTAATACTTGAAAGGTTTGTGGCAAGTTTGCTTCTTGAAAATGCATACGTAGCAAACGATGAGCTAAGCCATGAAAGGTACCAATCCACATTCCGTGAGTATTACCACCAGTAACTTGTTCTACTCTGGCACGCATTTCTGCTGCGGCTTTATTGGTAAAGGTTACTGCTAAAATAGAATGCGAAGCTGCTTGCTCAACTTGCATTAACCAAGCAATTCTTTGTACTAATACTCTTGTTTTTCCTGAACCAGCTCCTGCCAATACCAACATATTTTGTTGTTGCGCACCAACAACTTCACGCTGTTTATCGTTTAAAGAGTCGAGTAATTCTGAAACATCCATCGCGGAAACCTTATTGAACTTTAATATGAGACGAGCTTTGAAGCTGAAATAATAATTAAACCAAGCAAGTATAACACTGGTTTTATGTACAGCAAGTCGAATGTTTGCTAATTTTACAAAGGGATTTTAGTTAGATAATAAAAACTCAAGTTGAATTATATTATTCAACTCTACATGTGGAAGTACGGTTATCGGTTTACCCACATCATAACAAGATAGCCAAGCTGCCTGACAACCAGCACGTAATGCTCCTTGAATATCAGCCCTACCACAATCGCCAACATGCAATATTTGTGATGGCTGCAATGCTAAATGGCGACAAGCTAACGTGAACATATCAGTAACTGGCTTTTGTTTAAGTAAACGGCCATCTGCTTGCCAGCCAGCATGATAAATATGTTGAAAATACTGTGATATTCCTAATGTTTTTGTATCAACATTTCCATTGCTAATCGCAATGAGTGGATATTGCTGGCTTAAGTCTGCCAATAATTTTTCACTTTCTTTGGGTACAGTAAAATTGCTACGTAATGAAATAAAGTGATCCAATGCCGCCTGTGCTTGTTGTTGAGCAATATCTTTTGCTAAACCAAGTGACACAAACCCTAAGCGATAAGTCACTAAACGTACCTGCACAACATCGTGAACCAAGTCAGGTTGTTTTAAAATGGCTTGTCGGCGAAATTGAGACCAAAATGGTGTATCAAAAAGTATTTTCTGACTAGTCGTATACTTTTGTAAAAGAGGCAACTTAGAAAAGTAAGCAATCATTTTTATTTCGATGGCCTGCATTACAGGTTTATTGCTGTACAAAGTATCGTCTAAGTCAAAACTAATTGCTTTAACTTCAGTCAAACGTCGGTAAAATTTCATACGTTCCTGTCTTCATATTTACATAAAATATACGTTGCTAAAGTTAAATCGCTAAATGCTGTTGTAGTAATTTAGCCACTAAACGCTTAAATTGGTTCAGTAATAATGTATCCATGCGGGGATCAAAATGATGTGCATCATCGCTACTTATTGCTAAAAAGCCTAAATCCTTGTCATCATGAACCAACTTCATTAAAACAACTGAACCAGCAAAACTATGAGAAAAAATAAGTTGCTGCTCACTTTGCTGTAAACGCCCAAAATAATAGTCACTATTCGATAAACGGTTCTGCATCACACCTTGGCAGTCATTGTTTGTCAAACTATCATGCGCTAACTCAACAGGCTTGGTTAAATATAACGTTAAAGCAGATAAAGAAAGCAGTTCTTTTGTCGTTTGCGTTAAGCAATCAAGTAGCTCGCTTGCTGATTTACAGTCGAGTAGTCGTAAATACAAGTCACTATATAGCGTAAATAAATTTTCATTATGACTAGCAACCGACATTAACTGGGTAATTTCATCTTCTAAATTATGTACTTGTTGTCGTAACTGTTGCTGTTGACGTTCAACCAAAGAGACGGTGCCTCGTTGATTGTCAATTAATCGTAACCCGGTCATCAATTTATTATTACGATTAAAAAATTCTGGGTTATCTTGCAGGTAAGCACTTACTAACTCGTCGGTTAAAGGTAAATCATCAATACTTGCCATTATTTGTTCATTTTTCATATCGTTATCTTTCACATTTTCTCATTATTCAATTTACAAAAGTTTGGTTTATATCAGCAAAAAGCCATATAAAAGAGTACACCTGACTGCTAGAGTAGCTAAAGGCTATAGCTAAATATTATACTGATAATTGTCCATCAAATACGTGTACTGCTGGGCCTGACATTTTTACTGGATGTCCTGGTCCTTTCCAATAAATTCTTAATTTTCCACCCGGTAACTCAACCGTGACTTGTCGATTTAATTTATTTTGTATTTGACCTATAACTACCGCAGCACAGGCTCCACTTCCACACGCAAGGGTTTCAGCTGCGCCACGCTCATAAACACGTAATTTAATTTGGTTTGGTGCAACAATTTCCATAAAGCCCACATTAGCTTGTTCAGGAAAACGTTCATGTAATGACAATTCTTTTCCTAATGTCGTCACTGGCGCTTCAAGTACATTATCGACCGTAACAACACAATGAGGATTACCAAACGATACCGCGCCACAAAGTACTGTTTCGAGTTCACTACGAATAATATATGTTCCTTCCGCCTTTTGAGCGATAAAAGGAATTTTAGCTGGCTCAAACTGTGGTACTGGCATGGTCACCGAAACATTCCCATCTCGTTCGATAAATAAAGTCATTTTACCTGATGCCGTAGACACTTTAATTTTGTTCTTGTTACACAAGCCTTTAATGCGTACAAACCGTGCAAAACAGCGAGCGCCATTACCACATTGATTCACTTCGCTACCATCAGCATTAAAAATTCGATAGTGAAAATCTAAATCTGGATCGTAAGGAGGTTCAACTATTAATAATTGATCAAAACCTACGCCAAAATTTCTATCCGCTAACTTAGCTATTTGCTCATTAGACAGATAGACATTTTGCGTGACATTATCAAGCACTAAAAAGTCATTACCCTGTCTCTTATACACATCTGACGCTGCCG
>CAJXUT010000214.1 GCA_913061365.1 uncultured Colwellia sp. | reverse complement strand
TCGGAGATGTGTATAAGAGACAGATTCTAGACTTTACTGTAACAGGCACTTTAGTCGCGGCTTGCATTTCACTAACACATTCAGCAACTAACTGTGGTTCTGCCATTAAACAAGCACCAAAACGACCATTTTGCACACGATCAGACGGGCAACCTACATTGATATTAATCTCATCATAGCCAAATTGTTCAGCAACTTTAGCGCACTCTGTCATAGCTTTAACGTCACTTCCCCCTAACTGTAATACCAAAGGGTGTTCAGTATTATTATAAGAAAGATAATCTCCCTTACCATGTAAAATAGCGCCAGTAGTAACCATTTCGGTATAAAGCACTGTTTGTTTTGACATGATACGATAAAAATAACGACAGTGACGATCTGTCCAATCGAGCATGGGCGCAATAGAAAGTTGGTGATCTATTGGATTAAAGGGTTTCATTGGTTTTACTGGCTTTGACACATTTATACCTTAAACAAAATACTGTATGAATCTACAATAATTACCTTAAGTTACTCTGAATTTCGATATACCGTATCCCATATGTACCCCATAAAAAGTAGGATTAATGATGGCATATTCTACTATTGAAAAACGAGCTAAGGTAAACGGTGATTTTTCTTACCGCTGTAAAATCGTTATTAAAAAAACAGCGAGATTATACACCGAGAATCTAAAACATTCCGTAAAAAAGAACTTACTGGTACTTTTGGTAAACAAAGAGTATAAGAAACTGAAGGGGATGAATTAGGTATTAAAAAAACAATTGTAATAGGTGCGTTATTAGATTTATATATTGAAGACAAACACCTATGAGATAACACAAGCTGAACAAAGCGTTATGTTATTCAAATGCTTAGAGATTATGAAATTGCCAACATACAAAGTAATAAACTTAAAACCAGTAATTTAATAAAACATTGTAAGATTAGGCAAGTAGCTGGTGCTAAACCCGCAACTGTTTATCATGATATTTGTTATTTACGCGCAGTAATGAATAAAGCCAAACCAGTATTTGATATTGAAGCTAACTATTCGATATTCGATATTCGATAAAGCATTGCCAACTTTAATTGATATGGAGTTAATAGGTAAAAGCGATAAGAGAACTAGGCGTCCTACCCAAGTAGAAATATAAAAGATCCTCGTAAAAAAGAAGGCAATCACATGATAGCGCCACTCTTGGGTGAATCATTTAACCTAGCTATTATGTAATCGAATAATAGCTAGCTTATTTTTCCATATAACCCGAAAAATGTAAGCGCAGGGTTCAGCGTGTTCGTAATGACTTAGGTGTTATTGATTTACGATATCATGATTTAAGACGCGAAGGGGCAAACAGGTTATTTGAGCAAGGTTATTCTATTGAAGAAGTAGCTCAAGTAACTGGTCATAGAAATTTAAATATTTTATGGCAGGTTTATACACAGCTATTTCCGTATAAATTACATGATAAGTTTTGTCGATAAAGTAATGATTACTCATTTACACTTGCTAGCCCACGTTCGTTCCGTTTAGCAACTATTTTGGGAAGTACTTCATTCAAAGGATAGCTAACATCATATAAAGTCGTAAGTTCATCGGTGAAATTTTCAGTTTTTAGTTCAGAGTCTCTTTGAATTTGTAAGGTTTGTAATTCATTTAAACGAATTGAATATATTTTTAAGACGTCAGAATCTTGATAACCAAGAGCATTCATCTTTGACTTAACCATTAGCCAATCTAAAGCTTCCCGAGTTGTCTTAGGCTCATCAAGTTCTCCCCATGGAAGAACAGTGTATTCATGGAAAAATAAATTATTACGGTGAGACTCTCCAATAAGTTCACCAATAATTAGACCTACTGCAAATACACTCAATAATTTTCCAACATAGGTAGCACTCTCATTATTAGAAGTATTATCTGTTATTTTTAATGCTCCAAAAATAGCCCCAACCAGTCCACCAATAGCCGCCAAATAGGCAACTACTACAGGAGAGTTAGAAGCTCCAATAAAAAAACCAATCGAAATAGCAAATAGACCATAACCAATATAAATCATGTTTAACTCATATAATAATTTTGGATGATAACTTCACGTTTTTAATGGTTAATTACAATTTTTGCACCTATTCTTTTTACATCTATCATATCGAGGACCACAGGTGCTCGAGCTATTATTTTGGAGGCAGTCTATTCTTTCGGCATTACAATCATCGACGCATTCAGACCAACTACAAGAAGGCATACTTCGTTGGTAAGCTAACAAACAATCTGGGTCTGTAGATACTGTAGTTTCATTTTCTAGAATGGATTCAACTATAGCTTCTGAAGGCTGAACTTGAATTGTGTCAGCAAATGATAAGGTAGAAATCAATGTTAATAGAATAAATAAAATTTTCATGCGATGTCCCTTCCTTGTGATTAATCAATCCCAATAAATATAGGATTAATTTCCCGATTATACAAACTGGATAATAAGAAATTTAAAAAACTGCTTTTTTACAAGCCTTTACTGTCAGCGGGTACAAAGGAGTGTGAAAAATTTATCCCTGTATTACTAAACGGAGAATACTTCGCTCAAAACCATAAAAACAAGTTCAAAAGCTGTTCCAAAGAGCTAATGGCAGTGTAAAAATTTCCTATTTAAATATTTTTAGATTTCAGCATTTTAACTTGCATCCGTATGGGTGAAGTTTGCAAATTAAAATGGGAAAATTTAAACAAAGAACATAAAACGATTATTGTAAGAGATAGAAAAGATCCTCGTAAAAAAGAAGGTAATCATATGATTGCCCCATTATTAGGTGAATCATTTAATTTAGCTATCAAGCAACCGAATAATAGCCATCTTATTTTCCCATACAATCCAAGAAGTGTAAGCTCAGGTTTTCAACGTGTACCTAATGATTTAGAAATTAAAGATCTACGTTACCATGATTTAAGACGCGAAGGAGCAAACAGGTTATTACTCAAAAGAAGATGTAACTCAAGTAACTGGCCATAGGAATATAAATATTTTATGGCAGGGTTATACTCAACTATTCCCACATAAATTACATGATAAATTCAATCATGATTCAGTTTAAAGCGTTATTATAATAGCGGCTCAAGATTCTGAGAGTTTTCTTGTTCAACTTTTTGTAGATAAACTTCTACAGGTATAAATGCAAATGGTACTACTGAAGCAACAGATAAAGCTAACAGCTTAGAGGTAGGCCACCCATTTTTCTCAACTACTGTAAGTGACAGAAAAAGGTAAATTATAAATAAAATTCCATGAGTCATACCTAAAGTAGAAACCCACTCTCTATCAATAAAACCTAAAGTAACACTCAAAATAGCTAGATAAGATAACCCTTCTAATATACTAACCGTTCGAAACGCCTTTATCATTCTTAAACCTTTTTATCTGCTACTAAAGTGTTCTATAAACATTTATGTCGGGATAATATCCCATTACAAAAAACAATGAAAACAAAAATAAAAATCTTTTTAAAATGACATCTCGCTGAGAAGCTTTATTATCAACAGATACAGAGGAGCATTCTCCGTTTACCCCCGTATTACTGAAGAAAGAATGCTTCGCTCAAAACCATAAAAACAAGTTCAAAAGCAGTTCCAAAGAGCTAATGTAGGTGTAAAAAGTCCCTATTTAGGTATTTTAGATTTCAGTATTTTAACTTGTATGCGTATTGGTGAAGTTTGCAAATTAAAATGGGAAGATTTAAACAAAGAACATGAAACTATTATTGTACGAGTTAGAAAAGATCCACGTAAATGAGGGTAATCATATGATAGCGCCACTATTAGGTGAATCATTTGATATCGAAGTTAAGCAGCCAAATGAGAATAAGCTGATTTTCCCTTATAACCCAAGAAGTGTAAGCGCAGGTTTTCAACGTGTACGTAATGATTTAGAAATTAAAGATCTACCCTACCATGATTTAAGACGTGAAGGTGCAAGCAAGTTATTTGAACAAGGTTACTCAATAGAAGAAGTATCTCAAGTTATAGGTTATAGAAATTTAAATATTTTATGGCAGGTTTGTAGTCAACTATTTCCACATAAGTTACATGATAAACTCAATCAAAAATAAATAAAACAAAGAGAATTCTACTTTAAATTTTAAGCTTTATCTTAACTTTTTAAACTCTATTTACATCTGCTCAGTTCTATCTAAATAGCATGTGTTATTAATTGTATGGCAATAAATAACACGATCAAACCAGAAACTATAATATTGAGAATTTTAAATATATAACGTGACAAAATTGAACTCTTTAAAATTAGAATTATAAAACAGGCTTTACAATAAACAAAAAAACAAAGAACAAAAAGGAATAGATAAATATTTTTTATACCAAAAAGTTATATACGTTACTTTTTATAGTGGTTCCAAATACTTAGAAAAAGCACCTTGCTGCATCCCTTTATTATTAAAGCACACAGAAGAGCAGAGAAAACTTTACCCCCGTATTACTTAACGAAGGGGTAATTTCATTAAACTGACACTAATTAAGAAACTTTGAGCATGAATAAATGTAAAGGTACTATTTAACTAAATATTTCGTTAGAAGTATTATTACTTTAAATAACTAGGTCAAAATGCCAAAAAAACATTATCATCAGAATACAAATGTAAATATGTAGGATTATCATTGATTCAGCATTTGGTTAGCCTGCATAGAAAAGAACAGTGTGGTATTACACCTAAAACCAGTGCATTAACGCCAGGATAAATTCGTATTTAATTATTATAAAAACAAGTTAAATAGTAAAAGTGACGATCTACTATTAACAGAGCGTCGGCCTGTTTCACTATGGAAAATAATAGAGGCAGATAGTATCGTAAACAACCTGTGCCCCGATCCTGTAACACAATCTGTGTAAAGGCTTAAATTTACAGCCAGTTATTCGTTAATAATTACCTAATACGACAACAATAACCGACTGCATATTTCAACTGGCTTATTCTGTAATTGGAAGCAGAGTAATCTCTACTCTTCGATTTAATTCTTTACCAGCCTTTGTCTCATTACTAGCAACTGGTTGAGTTTCACCAAAACCAATGACTTCTATTCTTTCATTGATAACACCAGCAGCATGAAGGTAAGTAGAGACAGATTGTGCTCGACGCTCAGATAGACTTTGATTAAATGCAGTAGAACCTGAACTATCAGTATGTCCTGAAACTACTATCAAGGTTTTATTAAACTCTTTTAACACTAATACAACTGAATCTAAAACAGATAAAAAACTTTGATCTATAGTGGCATTACCTGAAGAAAATGTAATATTACCTGGCATAACTAGATTAATATTATTACCTTCTCGTACAACACTAACACCTGATCCACGTAGCTGCTTTCTAAGCTTAGCTTCTTGAGTATCCATGTAATAACCAATACCACCGCCAACTAAAGCTCCTCCAGTGGCTGCCTTCAATATTCTACGGTTTCTTTTACTAATATCATCTTCATCTTTATTAGCCAAATAAGTTGCAATAACAGCGATACCCGCTCCAATACCTGCTCCAATACCTGCTCCTTTAGCTGTATTGGTTGCTTCTTTTTCTCCAGTGTATGGGTCAAAGGTTGTACATGCAGATAAGGTTAAGCAAGTAATTAGGGGAATTGTAAATATCTTCATTATTGTCCTTAAATAAGTAGTCAAACTACAGATAGTTAAATAGGTTCAAATCTAGCTAGTAGTTTACCACTTCTATCTAGATTACAGTACTCAAAACTTAGTACTGTCATAAATGCATAAAGTATTTTTTTAAAGTTACAGCGAGCTAATTAATTCAAAATAAAACATTGTAAAACATCATGAAAACTTGGCAGTGGTTGCCGTTATTGTTAATAACACGACTAACAGCAATCATTCAGAAGATAAGGAGTGTAAATGCATGCGATCTATTAGAATCAACAGCATATAGTTTTATATCAAAGACCTTTATATCTAAATTATGGTAATCGAATGTTTTCGTAAAGTGTTGATAGAATTCACTGGATTAAGTCCTACAACATTTAAAACTCGAACTTTTTAAATTTAGCCATTAAAACAGTAGATATCTCTCTCTTATTTCTCGATAATAAATATCACCTTAACACAATAATTATTTTCCTCAGTGAGCTTTATGAAAAGCAAATATGTAAAGACTGTCTCTTATACACATCTGACGCTGCCGACGAAGAGGATAGTGTAGATC
>CAJXUT010000213.1 GCA_913061365.1 uncultured Colwellia sp. | reverse complement strand
AGACAGATCCATTGTTGGTGCAAACGTTTGCGGTGAATTAGCAAAAATATCATAACCAAAAGGTTTTAATTCTTTCACTTTTTCAAAACTTTCTTCTTGCTCTGTAATGCTGTTTTCTTCAACCGTTTGAATAGGATTGCCATCTTGATCAAATTGGGTTCCACGAGGATAGCGCTGACTATTTTCCATCATTTGATTTTGGTTATCTTTCGTAGAAAACTGTCCACCAATAGCACTAATATCAATCCCCATACTTTTGGCTAGCGCTTGTTGCTGTGAAGCAGGTAATTTTCTAAATTGTTCTATTTGTGCTTGGCTTACTTGAGAAGACACAGCTTGAGTTGAAAACAACAATACAAGCAAAGTTAAAAAATTAAATATAATTCGAGTAAATTTCGAAGTGGTTTTAGTAAAGAGTATTGAAGCATTCATAGATAAAGTTATACAGATGTCCCTGTCATGCTGTTTCCCAAAGTAATTAGTATACTTAGGTTTAGCGAAAAGATATAAGCTTTGAGCATTTACACCCAAATTAATAGCGATGAAGTTTAACAGTATAATAACAAGCAAACAATAACATAATTTTCTTGTCCACTTCCCTGAAATTCACTGATTTAGCAATATATTACAAAGTCTACTATTGAGTAAGCTAATCATCATTTTTTTCAATTTTATCCGTTACCTTAAATCTCATGATTTCGTAAAAGGAAAGATTTCTCTACACAAAACTCAATTGTTAATATATTGTTATAAATTGAAGCTTGCCTTTAACACTAGGCAAAGGTATAACAGCATAATGAAGACGTTTTTCTCATTTACTTAATGAATAAATGTAAATTAATGCAAAATCACTACACTATATAATAATGAAAATTAGGATAATTATATGACTCAACCTAATGCAGGTACTCTTTTTGGTCACCCGAAAGGACTCTTTCTCTTATTTGGCACCGAAATGTGGGAGCGCTTTGGTTATTACGGAATGCGCGCTCTTCTAGTGCTTTACCTAGTAGCCAGTGTTCAAGATGGTGGTTTTGGTTGGACTTCAGCTGAGGCTTTGAGTCTCTATGGTACGTTCACAATGGCCGTTTACCTAACACCTGTTCTTGGAGGTTGGCTTGCTGATAATTATATAGGTCAGCGTAAGGCTATTATTTTTGGTGGCATTATTTTCTCACTTGGATATTTTACTCTAGGTATTCCAAAATCAATGATAGTTGGTATGGAAGAAACTGTATTTTACATTGGTTTAACTTTAATAATTATAGGTAACGGTTTATTTAAAGCTAACGTTTCAAGTTTAGTTGGTGATTTATATGAAGAAGGTGATCACCGCCGTGATGGTGCTTTCACTATTTTTTATATGGGTATTAATTTAGGGGCATTTTTAGCACCAATCACTGTTGGTGTTTTAGGTGAACAAGTTAATTGGCACTATGGATTTATATTGGCTGGCTGTGGCATGATTATTGGTTTAATAATGCAACTTACCTTAGCGAATAAATACTTAGGAGATATCGGTGTACAACCTTCAGCTAAACGCACCAAAGGCACACAACAAGCACACGCACCAATAACTTCTGAAGATGTTGATCGTATGAAAGTTATTCTTATTATGAGCATGTTCTCTGTTATTTTTTGGGCTGGCTTTGAGCAAGCTGGTGGTTTATTTACTATTTACGCTTCAGACTTTACCGACCGTACTATTTTCGGTATGGAAATAGCAGCTTCTTCTTTTCAATCTTTAAATGCTATGTTTATTATTATGTTAGCTCCCGTTGTCGCTTCTATTTGGGTTAAAATGGGTTCAAAAGAGCCTACTTCACCGAAAAAATTCGCATTAGCGATGGTATTTTTAGCATTAGGTTTCTTTGTCATGTTATGGGCTACTATGGTTCAAGGTGGTGATGTTACGGTAAAAGTTAGCATGCTGTTTTTAGTATTTGCTTATCTTTTCCATACGTTAGGTGAACTATGTTTATCACCTATCGGTTTATCTATGGTAACAAAGCTTGCCCCACTTAAATTTACCTCAGTACTAATGGGAATTTGGTTCTTATTTACTGCCCTTTCAAATAAATTAGCAGGGTTTATTGGTTCATTTGTGGGTGAAGGACAAGAAATGGTAGACAATGCTGCCAACATATTTATGGGTGTTGGTGTTGCTGCACTAATTACCGGTATCATCATTTTCTTATCAGCTGGTAAATTGGTTCAGTGGATGCATGGCGCTGAAGGTGATCAAATTGTTGATATGGAAAATAAAATCGAAGAAGAAATTTCTGTTACAGGTACACATGAAGGGGTTAGTGAAACACATAGCTAATTTATACATTACACACCTGGGCTAAACATCAGTTATAATAAAAAAGCTAGTAGTGCACTCTACTAGCTTTTTCTATTTTATAAGGTGAATACGTGTCAGTAACTAGAACACTTTTAAGAAGTAATGTAAGAAAGCTACGACAAAAACTTTCTGCTATTGAGCAAAAAAAAGCCAGTAATGAGTTAAAACAACGTTTATCAAATCACGTTAAAATTCAATCCTCCAACACAATAGCGTTATATCTCGCTAATGATGGTGAACTTGATCCAATGCCCTTCATTGAATGGTGTTGGCAACAACAAAAACAAGTTTATCTGCCTGTGCTACATCCTTTTTGTTCAGGTCATTTACTGTTTCTCTTATACGAAAAAAATAGTTCTATGATAAAAAATCATTACGGTATCAGCGAACCCAAATTAGATGTAACTAAAATATGTCCCTTAAACCAACTTGATATTTTATGCACACCACTTGTTGCTTTTGATCATACTGGAGCAAGATTAGGTATGGGCGGTGGATTTTATGATAGAACCATGATGAATTGGCAAATACACCAGTTTTATCCCATAGGTCTTGCTCATGATTGCCAACAGGTCGATTCTGTACCTGTTGAATACTGGGATATACCATTACCTGAGATTATCACCCCCACACAAAACCACCGTTTTGAAGTAACTAGTAACTAAACTATTTGAACAATGTTATAATTTAAAACATTATCGATATAACAGCTAAACACCTTACTAAGGCAATGTAATGACTCAAAACGAGATGAAAAAAGCAGCAGCAATTAAAGCATTAGAATTTATTGAAAATGACACCATTGTTGGCGTAGGAACAGGTTCCACGGTAAATTATTTTATTGATGCCTTAGCAACAATTAAAAACAAAATAGAAGGTGCTGTTTCTAGCTCTGAAGAGTCAAGTAAGCGCTTAAAAGCACACGGTATTGAAGTATTTGATTTAAACAGTATCGATACATTAGATGTTTATGTTGATGGTGCAGATGAAATAACAAAACATATGAGTATGATCAAAGGTGGAGGTGCTGCTTTAACCCGTGAAAAGATTGTTGCCGCAGTCGCTAAAAAGTTTATTTGTATTGCTGATGACTCTAAACAAGTAGAATTACTTGGTGGTTTTCCATTACCCGTAGAAGTTATTCCAATGGCGCGTAGTTATGTTGCACGCGAACTAGTCAAACTTGGTGGGGATCCTGAATATCGTCAAGGCGTGGTCACTGATAATGGAAACGTAATTTTAGATGTTCATAATTTATCCATTGTTGACCCAAAAAAGCTAGAAGAAGACATTAACAATATTGTGGGTGTAGTGACTAATGGATTATTTGCTCAACGAGGTGCTGATATCTTAGTTTTAGGAACAGAGTCAAACGTCTCTATAATTAAATAATAACGATTTAATTAATCTCGGACAGTATTAGAAGAAGCGCCTTAAGATAATAATAGCTAGTTATTAGAATTGAAGGCGCTATATCATTTATATAATTATAACATTTTAAACAGTTGTTATTTTTCAATCAACCATTGGATAAAATAACAATCACAAACTGATGAAAATAAACACCGCACCACAAAACATAACTGAACTGTCATTTTGAATTTTATTCGGTTATCAACATTAAAAATCGCACATTAAATTAGTTTAACCAAAATCTCCAAACATAGTTAAAAATTAAGTCTTTCCTCCTATTTTATAAGGTAAATTTTTTATTCATTTAGGATAAATAAGTACTTTAGAGTCTATACACTATATGTTATCGTATTTGAATTATAGATATCTAGCCATCTAAAATATCATGTTTATTTTTGCTAATATATGGCGAAATTTACGTACTCAGACATATTAAGTGACAACTTAACGAGCGAAGCGATCCCTTATGACAACAAATAAAAATTCATTAGCAAAAGATAAAATTAAAATATTACTACTTGAAGGAGTACATCAAAGTGCTCTTGATGAACTTACTGCTAAAGGTTACTCAAATATCGAGTATATCAAAACCTCACTTAATGAGTCTGACTTAATTGAAAAGATTGCTGATGCACACTTTATCGGTATTCGCTCTCGCACCCAATTAACAGCAGAAGTATTAAGCCACGCAAAAAAATTAGTTGCTATTGGTTGCTTTTGTATTGGTACTAATCAAGTTGATACTATTGCAGCACAAGAGTTAGGTATTCCTGTTTTTAATGCACCATTTTCTAATACTCGTTCTGTTGCAGAACTAGTTTTAGGTGAAACATTATTATTACTTCGTGGTATCCCTGAAAAAAGCGCTAAAGCTCATCGCGGTGAATGGTTTAAATCTGCAGTTGGCTCAGTAGAAGCTAGAGGGAAAACGTTAGGTATTATTGGTTACGGTCATATTGGTACACAGCTAGGTATTTTAGCTGAAACACTTGGAATGCGCGTACGTTTTTATGATATTGAAACGAAGCTTTCTTTAGGTAATGCTAGCCAAGCACCATCATTAAATGCATTACTTGCTGAATCTGATGTAGTGAGCTTACATGTTCCAGAAACTCCTCAAACACAATATATGATTGCTGCAGCACAATTTGAAGCAATGAAGTCAGGTACTATATTTATTAATGCTTCACGCGGAACTGTTGTAGATATTGATGCATTGACAGAAGCTTTAATTCAGAAAAAAGTTGCCGGCGCTGCTATTGATGTATTTCCAGTAGAACCTAAAGGGAATGATGATGAGTTTATTTCAACATTACGTGGTTTTGATAATGTTATCCTAACACCGCATATTGGCGGAAGTACTAAAGAAGCTCAAGAAAACATTGGTTTAGAAGTAGCTAGTAAATTAGCTAAGTATTCAGATAATGGTTCAAGTTTATCTGCCGTGAACTTCCCTGAAGTATCACTACCTGTTCATGTTAATACTAGTCGATTGTTACATATTCACCGTAACCAACCGGGCGTATTAACACAAATTAACCAAGCATTTGCTGAACATGGCGTTAACATTGCTTCTCAGTATTTACAAACTGATGATAAAATTGGTTATGTTGTTATTGATGTTGAATCTTCAGATAGTGCTCAAGCACTTAAAGCATTAAAAGCAATTGATGGTACAATTCGAGCAAGAATATTACATTAATAATATTTCAGCTTTAAATAAAAAAGAGATCATAACGATCTCTTTTTTGTTTCTAATCTAGACCATTTTTTAGTTTTGAGCATCTTCTTGGTTTTCAGGTAAGGCTAACTGAAATGCTTCAAGTTTATTGCAGTTATCCACAACTCTATTGATATAAGGATAAGCGCTCATATCAACATTAAAACGTTCAGCATTATAAACTTGTGCAACTAAACAAATATCAGCCACACTAATTTTATCTTGAAAACAATAGCACCCTGCACTTTGCGATAACTGTGTCTCAATAGCTTTAAACCCTGTCATCATCCAGTGATCAACCCATGCATTTTTAGCTTCATCTTTGATCTTAACCTTTGACGTTAAGTATTGTTGAACGCGTAAGTTATTTAGTGGATGAATTTCACAAGCAATATCTAATGCTAATGCTTGCACTTTAGCACGTGCCTGAATGTTATCTGGGTATAAAGAAAAGCCAGATTGCGTTGCTTCTAAGTAATCTATAATAGCCAATGATTGATTCAGAAAAAAATCACCATCTTGTAGCGTTGGTACTAAGTGGTTAGGATTTATTTCAGCATAATCGTCATCATTTTGTTCTCCGCCATTTTTCACTAAATGCACAGGAACACTTTCAAAATTAATGCCCTTTAGGTGTAAAGCAATTCGCACTCTATATGCAGCTGTTGAGCGCCAATACCCGTAAAGTTTCATACTTTTCTCATCGATTATATTGATACTGTCTCTTATACACATCTGACGCTGCCGACG
>CAJXUT010000212.1 GCA_913061365.1 uncultured Colwellia sp. | reverse complement strand
CTGGAGTTTCTCGGCTGTAGTATATATCTAGCCATGTTTTAACTAGTATTCTAGGTGGTTTGGTAGGTGACATAACTTAGCGATCCTTGCTGAATGAATTTTAAGCATAGCTAGATACTTTCGACGTATGAAAATGTTATTTACTATGATCTATTTAGATCAATAAGTCGTAAAAGCTGATAATAAGCTTAATGCTGTAAATGACAACTTGGGTGTATTGTTGCTGCTAGAGCCAGCTTCACTAATATCACCTCTTCAATAAACGGTCATTAGCATCAGCGATAACCTATTATCTTTGAGTCAAGCATTGGTGTCATTTAAGGGGATGGATTTAATTATCACTAATGCTACCGTGTAGCCATAGTTCATTCAGGTGATATCGTTAATTAGGATTAGGTTCTGTATCGCAGACACTTTCAATAATATGAAGGTGTTCTCTAAAACGGGAGAATATAATTTTCGTTTTGAGTGGCTTAGGTAAATTAAATGCCCGCAACTTCCTTTATAAAATAGTTAACTACTTTCTGTAATTTTTTTTGAGCTGAGCACTGATGATTATACGCATCAAAAGCACTGAATTCATCATGGTTGAACGCATTCTCAATTCGCTTTTCTTCATCTTGATACATCTCTATGGCATTGATTAACTCTTTGTTAAGCAATGACTTATATACATTAAGTGAGTCGGACATAGTTTTTTGAAATTTGTTGTTTATCTTGAGAGCATCTTCGATGCATGATTCGTCAGGAATATTTTTAATCTTGTTAAACTCTCGATCTGATAAATTTGAAGATATCTTTATTGCATCGGCAAGTGACTTAGATAAGTTAATTAAACTATCTTTATTTATTTCCCAAACTCTATCTCGCTCTTGTTTTTTTACAGTGTCAAAGTGAATTGCCGTAGCAGTTACTGTTGCTGCTGCGATCACTAAATTAAGGGCAAACGCATGATCAAAGTCAAATTTAAAATCAAATACTAAATACCAAACAGCTATTGCAGAGCCAGAAAGAACACCTAAGATAAACTTGACCATTTACACCTAACTTTTAATATTTATTAACGTCTAAACAGGTAAAATTGTCAACGAAGGAGCAAAAACCAACTGATTTTGTCCTTGTTGATTTTCTTGATAGGCATTACACCCACCACTTGGGAGCTCTATCACTAAGTATACTACATTGTGGTACATAGACTGAACCACCATTCCATGGTTGCTTTTGTGTTGGGTTGAAGTCACTCGCAATATTAAGCTCTCTCCCTAGACATGGTGTTTTATAACGTTTTGATGATTTGTAATAGCCACCAGCACTTTGTTCTTGGCCATTTTCATCATACCAACTTGTATCATCTACGTAGTGCTGATATTGGCCAAAGTGAATAGGTACAACAGTTGAATCATGTGTCCAGTAATATACTCGTCCAAAATAAACAGCATGGCACCACTTTTCCCATGCCTTGGCAGAGTATTTAAGCTCAGATAGTTTTTCATTATATAGACCAAGCCATAAAACATATATACCTAGCTTGTGATATGCCTCGGTTCTTTGAGTGATTTCGTTAACAGTGAGGTTACTTCTCTGTATTTCTATTGCTACTGGAATGTTATTAATTACACAATAAATATCAGCTATTACTATACCAAAATTTACTTCCACATCAAGGTTTGTGATATTTGGCGATTTTAATAATGAGTTATAAACTGATATTTTACATTTGCGGTGTACTTCCGACTCACCTGCCCCGTGTGAACACTTATTCGGTGGTTTGTGTGAAAAGTGATGTATTTTAATGCGTCCTTTTTTAAGGGTTAGATCATTTCCACAGCTTATACAACTGAATGGACCGTGAGCTTTCTCACTAAAGCTAGCAAATACCTTTTGGCTATCTTTTTTTCTAAATCCGCAAAGCAATCTGTAACCTCCCTTGTATGCTTATCAATTTAATAGTGTGCAACTTACGCATATTTCTATTGATAGCAGATTTAATAAAACTTAGCTAGTCAAAGAACTTGTAAACATATTTTAAAATTATCAACGGGCAAAATACGCAATTTTATCACTTTCCTAAGTAGACGAGAAACTAGATAAAACTGTGTACTTACATCGTTACTTTAAAAAGTGAATATGAAAATCATGACTTAGAAAGTAAAATTTTTAGGTTGCTACTAAAGTAATGGCTGCTATTGAGAATAGGACTAGGTATTTATTAGCTAGCAAATGTTAATGAGTTATTTATTTAAAATATGTCTATTTAAGTGCGGGGTCATTGCCGCAATACCATTTTTGTTGACAAAAACTTTTAACACATTTTTATCTTTACGACTTTTGACTATGTGGAGTTTAAGACTTAGTTTGTAACCGCACGCTTCACCCACATCAAGTGTAACATCATTCGAAGTGATCTTTATATTATCGATATAAAAAGTAGCAAGCCCATTAAATGGGGCTGGTAACTTTGAAGCTAGGCTGTGCTTTAAGGTTTTAAGCTCCGCGTTTAGCTCTTTCTTGATTACCTTTGAACTTAAAGCGATATACCCATCTTTATTGTACTTTCTTTGAAAATAATAAGCATTTTCGAAAGATTTAAACTCTGCTTTTATTGCATTCGATACTTCTACGTTTTTGCACTGCTTGTACGCGAGATCACCTGTGAGTTTAGCCAATTCAGTTATGTCAATTTTGGAACGCTTTACGTACTTCATTTCAATTGTGCTTTCAGCTAATTTTTCGGCATAAAGAGCATATTCTTCTTTGAACGCTACTTTTAAGAATTCATCAAAGCCACTTCTAGCATGTATATTGAAATATTCAATAGCTTGTTTTCGGGTGATATATTGATGATTTATGAATAAACCAAAAGCTTCGTTATAAAGTTCTGTGTACATTGGTTGAAGTATATGCTTAAGAATAGATATATCATTTACTAATGCTTCTGTTACTTGTCGAGCAGTAAATTTAGTCGCTCTCGGGAATGTTGATGCGTTCGAAGTAGATAGTGGAAGTTGTGTTATGCGTGGCAGTACCGTAGTTGTTGACGAGAGAATATCTAGGAAACTCTCAATGCTTTCGATTAAGGGCTTTACTGGGGCGGCATAACTGTTTGAAGAGAATGATACTAGCATTAAAAGAGCAAGAGTTAGCTTCACAGGCTTTACCTAAATAATTAGTAACCATAAATTTAGAGTAATATAAAATTGCTACTTGTAAAGTTTATTATCATAAGTTGTACAGACATTCAGTAACCTCTAACTCTAACAATACTCTCTGAGGTGGACAGTAAGCGATTCTCTTCATCCTAGTATACTGCCGCACTGTTGTAATTTACTCATGTTGTATGATTTGTAAGGCTCACTTATGCAATGGGAAGCTCTAGCTGTTCCACTCTAGCTATTTTAGACAGCTATAGGAGTTGCCTAAAATTAAGAAAAACTATTTAATAATTAAATTTTACTTAATTAATTTTCTGTGTTAAAAGTTAATTATTATAAGGAAATGTTTTTGCAACTTGGGTTTACTAGCGTATAATCTTGCGGCCTTTAAACTTGCATACAATAAAATGAGTTTGATAAATATGTTAACAAATCAAAAGAATACTGATATTGAAGAACTAAATAAAACCATTAGTGCAGGTAAAACACATTCTACTACTAATAATAATATTATTAGCTTAGAAACTCGTCGCAACGAAAAAAAATTATCAGATGCTAAACAAAGAGTTCGAGAAGCTGCACGTACTCTAAACTGGTAGACACTTAATCCTAATTATTAGATACTCACATTTAATCATGGATGTATCAAAGGGTAATTATGGGATCTGCAGCTGAAAATATCACTTCTATATCACCAAAAAATTCAAAAACCTCTCAATCTAATTCTACATTTGAAGATATAAAAAAAAGAAGGTCACCAGAGCTTATTATTGCACTCTGTGGTGCCATTGGTTCGGGTATTAAAACTCTTAAAGAGCACCTTGCTTCAAAGCTAACTGAGCACGGTTATATCACCAAACACGTTACAATTAGTGAGCTAATTATTGAAAAATTAGACTCAAATGGGGAAATATCTAATCTATCCCCTTTTGATAGGTATACAAAATTACAAGATTTTGGTGATTCTTTAAGGAGTTCTAAAACAAATGGAATATTAGCGGAGCTTGCTATTGAACAAATAGCAACGTTAAGAGAAGATGAAGTTGGCCTAACTAATGCTCAAAAAAATTCTGAACATAGAATTGCGTATATTGTAAATCAAATAAAGCACCCAGGTGAAATTGAACTATTTCAAGAATTATATAAAAATAATTTTTACCTTATTGGGCTTATGAGAACTGAAGATGAAAGAAGGAGATTCTTGAAAAGTGGGGACATTGATGATGGAGATGCATCTGAGCTAATACGTCGAGATCGTAAAGATAAAGACCCTCATGGGCAACAAGTAGAGAAATGCCTTCACTTATCTGATTACTTTATCAGAAATATTGATGAAGCAGAAAAAATTGAAGATTCTGTTGAGAGATTTATTAGGTTAGTTCATGGAACGAAACTTATAACTCCGACAAAAGAAGAAACAGGAATCTATGCAGCGCAATCAGCTTCATTGAGATCTGCATGTTTATCAAGGCAAGTAGGTGCAGCCATAACTGATGATAATGGTTCTGTGCTATCTACTGGCTGTAATGACGTACCAAGCAGTGGTGGAGGGCTTTACAATGCAGAAAGCACATCAGATAAGAGGTGTTATAACTTTGAAGGCACATGTCATAACGATCTTCATAAAAATAAACTAAAAAATGAAATAAGAGCTATTTTAACAAGTGAAGCTGTAAAAAATGCAGACATCATAGCAGAAAAAATAATTGAAAAATCAAAAGCTAAGTCTTTAATTGAGTACTCTAGAGCTATTCATGCTGAAATGGATGCAATTACCACCTTAGCAAGATCAAATAGCAGCTCATCACTCAATAAAACGATGTATTGCACAACTTATCCTTGTCATATATGTGCTCGTCACATAGTTGCAGCTGGTATTACGAAAGTAGTTTATATTGAACCATATGAAAAAAGTTTAGCTCTTGAGCTACACTCTGATGCTATATGTCACCCTGAAACTCAATCAAAGAGTGATAAAGTTCTTTTTGTTAACTTTGAGGGAGTTTCTCCGAAGCGTTACCTTAAGTTTTTTGGCTACAATAACCCTAGAAAAGATAGCAATGGCAAAGTAATCACACGATTTGGCAATACTTCTGGTCAAGTAGATCCACAACAGTTAGATGGATATAACGACTATGAGAAGAAAGTTATAAATAACTTAAGAGAAAAGTTTCCTGAAAATTAAAACTAATAAATTTATTGCAGCTGGCTTATTGGTGGGTAAATTGGTGGGAGAAAGGTTAAATATTATTAGAAACTACATGACATGCTTGATTTTATTGGTATTGGATAGAAACCGATATAAGCAGATAGCGAATATAGAATAGTTATCAAACGAATTTTGTCTAATAAAAAGCCACCATCAAACGGTGGTTTTTTTTGTACAAATTTAGTCAGTAATTCATAGCAAAGGGGCATATTGCTTGGTATAACATGGGTAGATTTTTTAATAAGGATGCCTTCAGTATGATCACACTATCCGCAGAGCAATGTCGCGTAATTGGCGTAATGCTAGAAAAAGAAACCACAACACCAGAGCAATATCCTCTTTCAATCAATGGGATTACAACAGGTTGTAATCAGAAAAGTAATCGTGAACCAGTAATGTCACTGGCAGAAGGTGACGTACACAATATTGTTGATGAACTCGTTAAAATGAATCAATTAATGATAGATCACAAAGCATCTGGTCGTGTAAGTAAATATTTTCATCGATTCTGTGATACCGAATTTGGTAATTTTAAATTCACACCCCAACAAAGAGCTATTATCTGTGTGCTCTTTTTAAGAGGACCTCAAACGCCTGGTGAATTAAGAACACGTACTAACCGTTTAGCCGACTTTGCAGATGTTAGTGAAGTAGAAGCCGCTTTAATTCAATTGCAAGATTTTAATGATCAAGCCTTAGTCAAAAAGCTTGAGCGAGAACCCGGAAAACGTGAATCACGCTATATTCATTTATTTTCAGATATCGATGAAAGTGAGTTGGTTCAAGAAGACAATTTTCAAAATAATATTATTGCGGTGGAAAATAATGCTCAACTAGCTGAAAGGGTAACAGAGTTAGAACAACAAGTTGCCTCACTAACAGAGCAAGTTACTTGTTTAATTGAGCTTATCAATGATAGGTAGTTTTATACTTTAGTACCTAAAAAATCTAAACACTGAATAATATTTTCATGTTAGTAGCTTTATATTGTCTAAAATTTATAGGTTGAAATAATGCGATATTTTTTC
>CAJXUT010000211.1 GCA_913061365.1 uncultured Colwellia sp. | reverse complement strand
ACGAGATTCCTCTACGTCTCGTGGGCTCGGAGATGTGTATAAGAGACAGCTAATGGCTTTCCGGCCGGAAGTTATCGAGCGTTATTCAATTACTTACCAAAAGAATATAAAGTCGTATCCCACGAAAAGTACGGACATAATACCCAATATCCCGTAAAAGATAATTGGCAGCCACTCGTTGATGAATTGATCAGTTTTGTTAAACAACAGCTACTTATTAACAATCAACAACAAGTAATTAATGTGGGGCATTCATTTGGCGGAGTTATTGCTTTTATAGCAGCATGTCAACATCCTCAATTATTCAAAGGTTTGATTATGTTAGACCCTCCTGTTTTAACTGGCGGTACAGCAGTCGCTGTAAAGCTACTTAAAAAAACGCGGTTCATTGATAAGTTAAGTCCTGCTGGCAAAGCTAAGGCGAGACGTACACAATGGCCATTGGGCACCGACGTAGCAAAGCTATTCGCTCATAGACAATTGTTTAAAAATTTTGATAGACGGTGTTTAGATGATTATATAAGTCATGGCGTTGTTGAACGAAATAATCAATTAGAGTTGGTTTTTTCTGCTCAAGTAGAAGCTGATATTTTTAGAAACCTCGCAGTTAACCTTTCTAGCTATAAAAACCAGCTTAACATTCCGGCAAGCTTAATTTATGCAGATAAAACAGATGTTTTTCCTCACATTTACTTCAAAAAGTTTGTCAAATTAAACAAAAACATCAACCTTAAGGTAACGCAAGGTGGTCATATGTTCCCTCTTGAAAGTCCCAAAGATACAGCACAACTTATCACAGATACGATAGCAAGATGGCCTTAAGCCAACATGGCAGTCATTAGAAATTATTTACCTATTACTGCCTGTTTTTATTTTTTAGAAAAGAGACAATCATACATAATTAAAGCGTAAGTTTTGATTTTAATGAAACATCAAAAAATTGACAGCAAGTGTAAAATTAAATATTCCCATAGTGTAATTAATTAGTTTTATTATTAAATTACAATATGTTGTATTTTTTAATTGTTGGTTAATACCGTCAAAAATTCAGTTGGCATAACACTTGCCTCTTCATAGTTATAGAAAATATTTATGCTGTGAAGGTTAATTATGTATTCCCTAAATTTATCAAATATAAAGAAAGCTGCGAGCTTGGTGTTTTGTACAACATTATTTGCTTGTAGTTCTACCGAACAGGCTAATAATGAGCAATTATCTGATAATGCTTATAGTCAGAATTACATCACAACAAGTTTTTCTCATAGCCAGTTTAGCCCTATAAATAAAGACAGTATAAAGAAACCTTTAAACTCCGATCATCAATTAATGATGTCATTGTTAAATAGACCAATGACAGCAGATCAAGCAATGATGTTATCCTTTGCAGAAGAAAGAGCACGCTATGCTAATAATTTTCCTAATTATGCAAATAACGGCATTGCGATAAAAGGAAGTAAATCATCTGATAGTTCAAGTTCTAGAACTAAGCATGTATATGCTCAACTTATTTCTCAAGACATCAATGCTGTATCAATTTCAGCTCCCCAATAAATCGTCAACAGTCCAATTAAGCTCAGCAAAGGTATGTTGCCATTGCTGATCAAACTCAGCAGATATCGTAATTTTTTCATTCGTTATCGGGTGAATAAAACACAAAGATTTAGCAATAAGCATTAAGCGTTTATAACCAAAGTGTTCTATAAAGAATGGGTTTTGTTTATTGTCTCCATAGTTTATATCACCAAGAATAGGATGACGTAAATGTGCTAGATGTCGACGAATTTGATGACGTCGTCCTGTTACAGGGAGGAGTTTAACTAATGAATAACGCACACTATCAAACTTCCCTAAAGCAATAGGCAAGCTTGCCTGTTTAATTACTTGATAATATGTTTTTGCTGATTGCGGTGCTTTATCACGACTAACATTTTTATCACCTAGTTTATCTAGTTTCTCTTTGAGTGGGTAATCTATCAATACAGCTTGTTCTTCCTTGGCTAAGTGCCCGCGCACTAATGCAAAGTAAGTTTTAGTCAGATTTAAATCACTAGACGATTCGTTTATACCATCCTCGTTGGATTTATTTGCAAAAGCATTATTAAGCTTTTGAGCCACTTCTTTAGTTAAAGCAAATAATAAAACACCAGAGGTTGGACGATCCAACCTATGCACAGGGTATACATATTGACCAATTTGATCACGGACAAGTTGTAAAGCAAAGTATATTTGATCTTTATCCATATAACTTCGATGAACAAATAAACCTGCTGGTTTATCTACCGCCACTAAATATTCATCCTGATACAATATTGTAAGCACTGGTTTTTCAGGAGCTACTTGTTCAGCTTCTATTGTTTTTACTCTGTCTGTCATTAAGCTTCTCTTCCTGAAAATAAATAATCGATTTGATTAATAATACTAAGTAAATTGTCTGCCTTATTTCCAAGTTTTTTAAATGATTCTTCAGCCATCGGTGAGAGTAACATGTCACAAGGTAGTGGCTGCTTTTTGTCTATCATTAAACGAATTCTTTCAATAAAAATAAACTGCAGCCACTGCTCAAATAGCAAGGTATCGTAGTGAAAAGGAAGTTTGCTCGCCATTTTATCTATACTAGGCAGATTTTCTTGCCATAAAGCTAGTCTTTGTAATTCTTGGCTTAAATGGGTGAGCAATAATAGGGCTTGCTGCTCTTTGGATAGTATCATGTCAACTGAGTTAGGTTTGTTTTGCTAGATGCCAGTATTATCCTTATAATAGCCAGATAACACAATCCCTCTACTTTCCTACAAGGCTTCAACAGTTTAGCGCACCTATGGATACTATAGACACTATTTCACAGCTTTTACACACATCAAATTCTCAGTATCGTATTTATGATATAGGGCGGAAAATAGAAAAAATTCCAAAAGAGTTATTTGAAAAAGTTGAATTAAACCAACTCCCATATCCAACGCCTTCGCAAGGACATGCTTGTATTGCAATAGCATTTTGGCAAAAACAATCTTCACAGCCTTTTTTATGGCTATTAAAATTACCACTTGATGAACGAGGTCTCCTCAATCAAGGAGCTAGAAATCACTTTATTGCTATTATTGTAGAAGCATTAGGCAAAGATTTAACTCAAGCAGTAAACGAAGATCAAGAGTCATTATTAAAAAGTAATCCTTATCTATATACGCCAGCACAATATAAATTAGCCACATTAAATAGCAAGATCAAGTTTGAATTAAAACAACAAGCAAGTGAGTACTTAAGCCCTTTTGTAAGCTATCTTACAGGGGAAAATGGTTGGGATAATTGGCAAGCAGTTGGTGTACAGGGAATTACTGATTTTGCGGTACGTATAAAAGACGAGTCATCGAAAGTAAAATACGATGAGCTTTTAGTTAATGCACTGCCTCATTTACCAAATGAAGTTTTATTTCCATTATGTGCAGCATTAGAAAATGAAATGTTTTCAGTTGATTTAATCAATGCAATATCAACTCTATTCAAAAACGAATGCAGTATCACTTCTCAAACTGATGAAAATCAGCAGTTACAACAACATTTATTACGCAGCTTGGCAAGTAACAGCCAACATGTGTATGTAGAAAAGTTAATTGCAGACTTATTAGAACAGCAACATGTTTCGGCCGAATTATTAATTACCATTTCAGGTCGTTGTTGGTTAGCACTTGAAAACAACAATCAATTAATGGCATTTTTAGAGCATTTAGTTTTATCTGATGATCAAGCTCTATTTAATAGTATTTTTAAGGATCTTGTTGCTATTCCAGCTATTCGCCCTGTTATTTTTCAATGTATGCGAGCGCCAGAACGTAGTGCATCATTATCTAAAGCGATAGGACAGTTATTTAATTAAGGTCAGATAACCCATGGAGAATATTTATTATTTATTATTAGTTGGCTTAATTTTTTGGTATTTCATTTGCTTAAGAAAAGTATCTGAAGTTGCTCGAATACATGCAAAAAAATATTGTGAACAAAGTCAGTTACAATTTATTGCTATTGCTCGACAATCAAGTCGGTTAACCTTTAATAAAAAATATGGTTTAGTCTGGTTAAGTAAGTTTGATATAGAGTTTAGTGGTGACGGTGAATCAAGCAATAATGCGGTTTTAAATTTATACGGTTTAAAATTAGGTAGTGTAGAAGTTCCACCCTATCGCATAAGTTAATTCTTAGTTTCATAAACTGACTATGGCAAGTTGCTCTGAATTGTTACCTCATCATTGGTGACTTTATTAATTTTGATTTAAACATTGTAGAGTACTATATAACTTAAAATGTACTCTATTCATTTTCTTAGGGAGAGACTGTGCAGTTTCTAAGATCGCTTTTTTGTTTACATGGACTTGATAATAGAGCCCGTTATTTTGCTATTTGTAGTGCTGCTCATATTGTTTTCATCGTACTAATATCTGCTGTTACTAGTGAAGTTTTTCTTTCTTTTATTCTTTTAATACTTATTAGCCCAATATTAATTTTGACGAGTATACGCCGCTTGAAAGATGCAAATATTAATCATAAATGGCTATTAGCACCAAACTTATTATTCATAGTCTTTGCTTTAATTATTATATTTACACAACAAAGCCTTAATGATTATTTGCTTATTATATCTATAATCAGTTTTTCTATCTTGTTAACTTATCCAAGTATCAACAAAGGCAAATCTACTAGTCTACAACACATATTAGGATATTTTGGTCCAGTAGATCTGAGCGAATACCGTCAAACCAATCATCATAGTAATCGCAAAAATAATCGGATTGAACCAAGTTTAGCTGGAAATACTGCGACAAATATTCAATCAAGAAACGTTAATAATGATGAACAAACACAATTTGAATCGTATGACACTTCATTTTCTGAAAGTACAAATGAACATGCTATTGATATCGGTGAAGCCATTCGTTTAAATTGGATTAACAATAAAAAAATTCAACTAGGCACAGTATTACTGCTATTAGTAACACTAATTACTTTTAGTTCATCTTGGATTTTCTCCTCTGTATCAGAGAGTGAAACACCAAAAATTACAGAATCTGTTAAAAAGAATGGTGTTATTCAAAATGTACTTGAACGAAATCACCTTCTATCTATGCCTGATAACTTTTCACTTTTTATAACTCAACACCGTGGCATAATAATTAATTGGCAAGCTGATGAAGTGAGTACTCCCTTACTATGGTCCCAGTCAAGTGTAAAAGGCGACAATAGCTGCAAAGAAATTAGCTTTAACAAAGGTCAACCGATTAGATCTTTAAAAGTTACTGTAGAAGGTAGTACTGCTATTTCGAATGGTAGTTACAATAATTACTTCGCAAGTTTCTCACCACTTGATAGCCAAGCCTTAATTCAAGCGCTTGCATTTAGAGGTAGTTTCTCTTTGTGCGGGTATGAATTTTCACTTAAAGGGAGCCAAGCAGCTTTAGGTCAAAATAAGCAGTATGCAGAATGGGTTGAGTATTAAAAGAAAATAAGTCTAAAAAGGAATATGAGTAAGCTATAAAAAAAGATAAAGTGAGAGCATTAAGCAAAAATAATTATTATCACTTAGTACTCTCAGAAATTGACTGGCTATTTATTTTTTTGAGTAAAACCGACACCCTCTTCAAATAGCTGATCATAAATGCTCTTCATAGCAATAGTATTTTCTGTTAATGAGTCATCCCATTTACTTCGCTTTTCAAAACCTAAATCACTGATTAAATAGTAGTGATCTGCGGTTAAATTGCTCGCTTCAAGACAAGATTTAGTACAAGACAACGAACAGCCATCGATAGCAATAATTGGTCTACCTGAATTAGCTAAGTCCATTATAGGACCAACTTTACCTACAACACCTGCAATACACGACATTTCAGCAATCCCGTCACCATCTAAATTTAACGAGATGTTATGCGCCATTTGCGCTAGGTTTGAACAACCAGAGCAAGAGTAGACTATTGGTTTCTGTTGTTGCTCATTTTGTTCTATTTTTTTATTGTCAGACACGGCTATTTCTCTCTTAACTTATTATTGGTGTAGCCTTTACAGCAAACTACTTACAACCCCAGACAATCGATTTTAACAAGGCAAATGAAAGATGCGTTGATTTATATCAAGGTTTGTAGTAATCACCTACTATAATTGTGGCTATTTTAAGTACAAAAATGGCTCTACTGATTAAAAAACAACTAAAACATCCTATTCCTTTACAAAAATAAATTTTTTATAAATACGTTATTTTAGTTCCACTGAGAACTAGTATTAATAAAAAGCTTTATTAACATAATGTTAACGGCACCTATTTATTCATCATAAAAGGCGAGCTTACAATAAGTCATTATTAAAACCTCAAACCAAATAGATTGTTAAATTTGATAATACTTTATCTGTCTCTTATACACATCTGACGCT
>CAJXUT010000210.1 GCA_913061365.1 uncultured Colwellia sp. | reverse complement strand
ATCGTAATCAATGAGCCAGTTAAATAACTATGAGAAATTTTGAGCCAAAACTATAGCAAAAAATATTCAACCATGCTTTAACTCATCGAATAGTTTTTATTTTACTGTGAGATAAAAGTAAAATAATTGCAAAATCTAAGTGTAAACACGTAGAGAAAATACGCATAATTACCTATATAGTATTTAACTTAAATTTAATACGATTAGTATATGAAAGAGTATTAAAATGAAAGTAATTGTATATATTTGACTTAACAACAATTCGTTATCTAAGGCTTACGTTTATTTTTACTCGCTGATTACTAGGAAAACAACGTTTTCTATCAGATTTTAATCTACGACTATTAAATAGTTAATAAGAGAGTTTGTAATGTTATTACCGCAATATCATGACTTTTCAGAGCAATTAATTCAATTTTTACCAAAAGAAAGAATAATTAGTAACTATGCTAAACGACTTGCCTATGGTGTAGATGCTAGTTTTTATCGATTAGTTCCACAATTAGTCTTAATTCTTGATAATGAAGATGAGGTCATTAGGGTTTTAAGGGAAGCAGCTGTATGTAAACTGGCAGTAACCTTTAGGGCTGCAGGCACAAGTTTATCAGGCCAAGCACAGTCAGAATCAATCTTGATCATGTTAACAACAAATTGGCGTGATCATGAAATCAAAGAGTTAGGTCTTAAAATTAAATTGGGCCCGGGTGTGATAGGTGCTGATGCAAACAAATACTTACTACCTTACGGCAGAAAAATAGGCCCAGATCCTGCTTCTATTAACACCTGTAAAATTGCAGGTATTGCGGCTAATAATGCCAGTGGAATGTGCTGTGGTATTGCACAAAATAGTTATCATACTTTAGATAGTATTCGTGTAGTTTTACATGATGGTTCGGTACTTGACACTGGCGATAAAGAAAGCATTGTGCAATTTGAAAAAACACATGTTGCTTTGTTAGAAAACCTAAAAATACTTTCATTAAAAACGAAAAGCAATGAAAAACTTCATCAATTAATTAGCCACAAATATAGACTAAAAAATACCACAGGTTATGCGATTAATTCGCTGATTGACTTTGACGATCCTATTGATATTCTTGCACACTTGATGATTGGTTCTGAAGGCACACTCGGTTTTATTTCTTCCGTGACATATAACACCGTTGTTGAGCACAAACATCGTGCGTCTTCATTAGTTTTTTTCCCTGATATACAAACAACTTGCCATGCAGTATCGGCGTTAGCTAATGCCAATGTATCTGCTGTAGAGTTAATGGATAGACGTGCCTTAGCATCTGTGAGTGAAATGGATGGTCTACCTGACTTTATTAAAACGCTTGATGAAAGTGTTGGTGCATTATTAATTGAAACGCGTGCGGCTAATAGTCAACTGTTAAGTGAGCAAGTTACTGAGCTGGAGACACTTTTATCTAAATTTGAGCAAACTAACGCGATTAAATTTACAGATGTTGCTAGCGAATATTCACAACTATGGGCGATAAGAAAAGGTACCTTTCCAGCCGTTGGTGCAGTGCGTGAAAATGGCACAACGGTAATTATTGAAGACGTAGCTTTTCCAGTGAAAAGACTTGCTGATGCTGTGTCTGATCTGCAAGCACTTTTTGATAAATATCATTATGATGAAGCGATTATTTTTGGACATGCCCTTGAAGGTAATTTGCATTTTGTTTTCACTCAAAACTTTTCAACGCAGTCTGAAGTGAATCGTTATCAAGCATTTATGGATGATGTTTGCCAACTTGTTGCTGTTGATTACCAAGGTTCATTAAAAGCTGAACATGGTACAGGCCGTAATATGGCGCCATTTATTGAGCTAGAGTGGGGTGAGCAGGGACTAGCATTAATGCAGCAAATAAAGCAGTTGTTTGATCCACAAAATTTGCTTAATCCTGGTGTGATTATTAACGATGATGTGAATGCCCACATTACTAACTTGAAAGCTTTACCTCCGGCAGATCCTATTATTGATAAATGTATTGAATGTGGCTTTTGTGAACCCGTATGTCCTTCAAATGGATTAAGTTTTACACCGCGACAAAGAATAACGAATTATCGAGAGATTAAGCGCCTAATTGATACCAATGAAAACCCTGAACTACTAGCTGAACTTGAAAAAGAGTATGAATACTTAGGTATAGAAACATGTGCAGCTACAGGCTTATGTGCAGAGCGTTGCCCAGTAGGAATCAATACAGGTGATCTTATTCGTGAGCTGCGTCATAAAAAAAATGAAAGTTACCAAGGTGTTTCTAAAACGTTAGCGAATAACTTTGCAACGGTTGAAAAAATGACTCGAGTTTCACTTGCTGTTGCAGGTTTTAGTCATCGACTTATCGGTAGTAAAGCTATGGGGGGATTAACAGGTACCATAAGAAAACTATCTTTTAATAAAATACCGCTATGGAGTAAATATTTACCACAAAAAGCGAAGTACCAACCTAAGCTGTTCAACAATATGGAATCAACTCATCGCCCTAAAGTTGTGTATATTCCAAGTTGTGCAAGCCGTAGCATGGGACAATCTATTACGGCAACCGATCAACGCTCTTTAACACAGGTTACTTTTTCTTTGATTGAAAAAGCAGGCTTTGATGTAATTAGTCCTGACCTCACTGGTGAATGTTGCGGTATGCCATTTAACAGTAAAGGCATGTTCTTGGAAGCGAATCAATCGAGAAACTCTTTATTAAATAAGCTAATGGAATTAAGTGAACAAGGTAAATATCCTATTTTAATTGATACTAGCCCATGTAAATTAATGTTATTAGAAAATAAAGATAAGGTTAAAGATCTAACAATCTATGAACCTGTTGGCTTTATTGAAGAGGTACTGGTTGATCACTTAGATTTTGCTCCAACTGATGACGCAGTCATGTTGCATGTTACTTGTTCAAGTAGAACAATGGGGTTGTCAGATAAAATGCGACAACTGGCAGAGCGATGTAGCAAAAACGTGATTATTCCTGAAAATATACAATGTTGTGGATTTGCTGGCGATAAAGGCTTTACTACACCAGAATTAAATGAAAATGCACTTGCTCCATTAAAAGAACAAGTGCCTGAAAATTGTAATGTTGGCTATAGTAATAGTAGAACTTGTGAAATAGGTTTATCTCACCATTCTGGGGTCGATTATCAGTCGATTATCTACTTAGTAGATAAAACAACAAGTGGAAAAGCCACGATATAGTCTAGATAGACATACAATGACACTAATGGGACCAAAATGAATATAAATTTAAAACTTCAATTAGTAACCATCGTTCCATTAGTGTTAGCGCTTTCAGCCGTGTTATTTGTCACACAGGTGCAATATCAATCTCTTTCAGAGCAAACAGTTGCAGAATATCGCCATAGTGTTATCAAACACCGCAAAGAAGAGCTACGTAATTATGTAAATATTGCTGAAGGCGCAATAGAACACATTTATCAAAATAAAAGTTTAAATGAAGAAGAAGCGCAAGCATTAGTTAAGCAAATACTCACTAATATGCGTTTTGGTGAAGATGGTTACTTTTTTGCTTATGAGCTAGACGGCACTGCGTTGGTGGTCGCTGGGCAAGAGTGGCGTATTGGTAAAAACTGGCTTGAGCTTGAAGATATAAATGGAACCAAGCTAATCCGTGGGTTGATTGACAAAGCTCAAGGAGGAGGAGGTTACCTTAACTATGTTTTTAATCAACCTTCTAAAGGTGGGGACGACGCTAAAAAAATTGGTTATTCACGCGCTTTAGATGATTGGCAATGGATGATTGGCACGGGTGTTTATATTGATGATATTGAACAAGAAACAAGTCTTCTTAGTACTTCAATTGGAAAACATATTAGCAGCACATCAATAATGACTCTTATCATTGGTTTAATTGCAGTCATTGCAATCTTTGTTTCTGGTCAGTTTATTCGTTTTAGTGAAAAAAAATTAGCAAATCGAAAATTGCGAGAACTAAATGAGCGAATCTTTCAAACGCAAGAGGAAGAGTGTAAACGCGTTTCCCGTGAATTACATGATGGTATCAGCCAAACGATTGCAGCAGCTCGCTTTTCTTTAGAAACAGCGCAATTAAAGCAACAAAATAATAGCGATTCAAGTTTTGAAATGGATCGTTCCATGGAGCTTATTTGTAAAATTATGGGAGATATTCGTGCTATTTCACATCAACTTCATCCCGGACTATTAGAAGATTATGGTTTAGGCGCAGCACTTGAAGAACTGGGTAGAGACTTTTCGCAAAGAACTGAAATTGAGGTTAAAGTAGGTCGTTTATCTATTAGAAATATACTATCAACAGAAGTTAAAACGGCGCTATATCGCATTGCTCAAGAATCATTAACTAATATTGAACGGCACGCAAATGCTACAAAAGTTATTCTGACTTTAAAGCTCACACCAGGATGGTTGGTCTTAGAAATTATTGACGATGGACATGGATTTGATTACCAGTGTTATGATAAAGGCAAAGATAAAAAGAACAAAGCGCATCAAGGTATTGGTTTACGTAATATGAAAGAAAGGTTAAGTTTCTACCAAGGAGATTTAACGGTTAAGTCAGAAAAAGGTGGTACTACTGTATTAGCTCGTATTCCACAATCTCAACTACGCTATAATGCAAGTAACGCAAGTGAAAATTCAAGTGAAGGGGAAGAGTATGATTAATGTGATTTTGGTAGACGATCACCCACTCTTTAGAGAAGGGCTAACCTATCGTTTGAGCCTAGACGATAGCATTGTCGTGGTAGGTGAAGCAGAAAACGGTAAACAAGCATTAGAACTCATTAAAACCCTTGAATTTGATATTCTATTAATGGATATCAACATGCCTGAAATGGATGGTATGTACGTACTTGAGTTGATTAAAGAGCAAGATATTGATTGTAAGGTGCTTATGTTAAGTATGCACGACAATAAAGAGTATATATTAGGTGCTATGCGACATGGAGCTGATGGTTATATTTTAAAAGATGTTCCCGGTAAAGAATTAATTGAAGCCATTAAAAAAGTTATTTCAGGTAAATCTTATTTCAGCTCTGAAGTAACTGAAATATTATCACAAGAACTTGCTGGTGAGCAGCGTGGCATTGTTACCAGGCGAGAGCAACTTGTTTTAAGGCATATATCACAAGGCCTAAGTAATAAAAGGATTGCCCAAGAACTCAATGTTAGTGTACGCACAGTTGAGACACATAAACGTAATATTAAACAAAAACTTGGTATAGACTCTACTGTTGGACTTATGCGTTATGCCATTGACTATGGTTTAGATCGCTAACTCCTATTTTTTCGTAGTAATTATACTGAGTTATTTTATTGACTAAATATCAAATGAACATATTAGATTGGACCCTCAAACGGCCTTGATCTCAATCATTGATTGAATTTGGCCGTTTTATCGCTACGGATTGTTTTTATCTATTTAGTTAAGATATGTTTATTAATTGAATTAACAGGCTATTTTTGCTTTTTTTACTTTAGCATTTAACTTGCTTACATCAGTATAAACCGTAGCATTTTCATCTTTAGCTTTTACTTGTTGATATGAATACAAAACATCCCCTTCGAGAACGCTGTTTGTTGGCAATAAACGTAATTCACCTTGAGAAACATTATCTGCAGTATTAGACAAGGTGGCAGGGCTGATTTGCTCTACCGCTACTTGTTGATATGAATACAGCACTTCACCTTCAAGCACAGTGTTTGTAGGTAATAAATATAACTCTTCTTTAACAGAAGAAGTTACGGTACTTGTATAAAATTGAGTGCTTACTTCTTCATTATTTGTCTCTTGAGTAGAATACAATGGCGCACCTTCAAGTACCGTATAAGTTGGTATTAACGCTAATGCTTTTTTAGGAGAAGAATGAGTAGTACTTGCTGTTTTAGTGTTCTCTCCATCAGCAATCGCTTCTTGATAAGAGTATAAAGCATCACCCTCAAGCACACTGTAAGTTGGTAATAATTGCAATTTTCTTTTATCTACACTTTTAGATGGTGTTGTATTGGTTTGAACAATTTTCTCTTCGGCTTGTACTTCTTGATAAGTGTACAAAGCACTACCTTCTTGTACACTAAAGGTAGGTAATAATTGAAGCTCTCCAGTAACTGAGGGCTTAGATGAATTGATGTAAGCTGCAACCGTAGCATCATCACTTTGTTGATTTGAATATAGCGGAGCACCTTCTAAAACTGTATTGGTTGGGAGTAACTGTAAGCTCTCTTGGTTTATTTGGTTTGCATGTGCAGAAGCCGTAGCAAGAACTGAAAGTAAACTGAAAGCGGTAATTTTTAATGTAGTATTAAACATAATTTTCTCGTAATTTTATAAATATGGAATACTCTTAATTGAGCATTTTTAACTAAAAGTGTTACTGCTTTTAATTGGGGCAATAACTTGTAAATGTACCGGTTGGCACAAGATGATGCGAAATTTAGCAATCAGAAAATTAATGTTCAAGAGAAAAAATAGGCTTTAAAAAGTGCAAAAATAAAATAAAAAAGTATGAAAGAA
>CAJXUT010000209.1 GCA_913061365.1 uncultured Colwellia sp. | reverse complement strand
TACGAGATTCCTCTACGTCTCGTGGGCTCGGAGATGTGTATAAGAGACAGATGCACACAAGATCAAGTTGAACCTTTCTTTGATAATACTGATGTTTTATTAACGGTTATACTTACTGGCGAAGTGTCACCATCGATAGTAAAGTTGGTTAAAGATAATCCTAAAGTTCCATTTTTACTCTATGACATTGTTGATACGAATGAGCTTAATAGCTGCGTAAATATTATTGGCACTGTGACAACGGTTCTTAATTATGCCCAGCTAACTGAGCTTATTCATCATTGCCACCAATATCATAATAAGCTACCTAGAAGCGGCGCAGGAATCAGCTCTAGTGTTTTATTCCGCTCATTAATTGGTACCAGTAAATCAATGAGTGAAGTTCGTTTTCTAATTGAGCAAGTAGCTAAAACACCCGCCAGTGTACTAGTACTAGGTGAGTCGGGTACGGGTAAGGAAGTTGTAGCACGTAATATTCATAATCTATCATCTCGTGCTAATGGGACATTTGTGCCTGTAAATTGTGGTGCTATACCTGCTGAGTTATTAGAGAGTGAACTTTTTGGTCATGAAAAAGGCGCATTTACCGGAGCTATCTCTACGCGAAAAGGTCGCTTTGAACTAGCAGAAGGGGGGACTTTATTTTTAGATGAAATTGGTGATATGCCGCAACCTATGCAAGTTAAGTTATTAAGAGTCTTACAGGAACGAACTTTTGAACGTGTTGGTGGCTCTAAAAGCATTAAAGCTGATGTGCGAATAATTGCTGCTACTCATCAAAACCTTGAAGAAATGATTAAAGACGGTGGTTTTCGAGAAGACTTGTATTATCGTTTAAATGTTTTTCCTATTGAAACACCCGCGTTAAGAGAACGCAAAGAAGATATCCCGTTGTTACTCTCAGAATTGCTCGCTCGCTTTGAGCACGAACAAGAAAAATCTGTACGCTTTACTGAAAAAGCTATTGAATCATTAATGGAGCACTCATGGGCGGGAAATGTTCGTGAGCTTTCTAATCTTATTGAGCGTATGTTGATTATGTATGGCGATCAAATAGTTGATGTCGCAGAACTGCCATTAAAATATAGACATATTGATGTAGAAGCTTATACGCCAGAATACCCTGAAGAATTACAAGAGCAAGATGCAATTAATGCTTTGTTTTCAATCAATGACTTTGATGATGAAGATGACAGTATTGACGATAATTGGTCTGAAAATGAAGAAATAGAAACTGATGATGGTAATGTAGCTGCGAATATTTTACCAAGTGATGGCCTAAACTTAAAAGAGCATTTAGCTGAGTTAGAAGTTTCTCTTATTACTCAATCTTTAGTTAAGCATGATTATGTTGTTGCTAGAGCTGCTGAGACTTTAGGCATGAGAAGAACAACACTAGTCGAAAAAATGCGTAAGTATCATTTACAAAAACCAATATAATTGAACTTTTATAAAATAATAATCAGATAAGCCAATAGTTTGACATTATCTATTACACAAAAAACACCATTAAACCACTGAAAAACAAAAAGAAAAACTCTGGCATGTAAAATGCTTTAATCAAAGAGAAATAAATTTTATTTGGACTTTGATTTTATGGCACTAGCACAGCATTTTATAGCTAATAATGGTTTTAATCCTGTTAATATTCCTGTAAACACAAGCTCGTTGGCAGGAAATGAAGCTTTACTTCAAACAGAAGCTTTTCCAGGTGAATTAGCATCTTTACGTGCGCAACTATCCCAAGTAAAGTCTCCAAATGATAAAAAAGTCATCTATAAACGACATAAAGATGACTTAGAAAAACTTTCTAATAAAAGTGTATCTAATCCCACTGTTATACAAAACCAAATGGCTGATCAATTAATAGAAATGATGCCTACAGGTCTTGTTATGCTTGATGGAAATGGCGTGGTGGTAAAAATTAATAAAGTGGCTAGAAGTTTATTAGAAGAGCCAATATTAGGTCAGCCATGGTTTAACGTTATAGCTCGATCATTTAAGCCAAGAGCAGATGACTGGCATGAAGTATCACTAAAAGACGGACGTCGTGTTAAGTTAGAAATTACCAGTTTAGGAAGTCAACCTGGGCAATTGATTATGATTACAGATCTAACTGAAACACGTCTATTACAAGATAAAGTTGGACAAATGCAACGATTATCTTCATTAGGTCGTATGGTGTCAACGTTAGCTCATCAAATTCGTACGCCTCTTTCTGCAGCTATGTTATACAGCGCTAATTTATCAAGTAGAAAACTATCAGATGCAGCACGTGGTACTTTTCAAGAAAAGTTAAGTTTACGGTTACAAGATTTAGAGCAACAAATAAATGATATGTTGCTATTTTCTAAGAGTGGTAATGAGCAAGTGGTTTCATCATTGTCAGTGAATGGTTTAATCAATGATGCTGTTCAAACAATGGATGCCTTGACAGTTAAAGCAAACATGCAAGTCAATGTGCATTTAGCAGCAGAAGATCACCACATATTAGGTAATAAAAATGCGCTAACTGGCGCAATTCAAAATTTAGTGCATAACACACTACAAGCAACGTCTAGTGCCAAAATTGATAAGCCAATTATAAATATCCAAGTCTATCGTGATAAAAAATCAATTTATATTAGCGTTAAAGATAATGGTCCTGGTATTAGTAGTGCTGATGTCGAAAAGATATTCGAACCATTTTACACCTCAAGTAGTAAAGGTACCGGATTAGGTCTTGCTGTCGTTAAATCCGTTATAGAAGCGCATCAAGGCGAAGTTAATTATTTAAGTCAATCAGGTGAAGGGGCGCACTTTTGCTTGAAGCTACCTTTACTAGAACAAGTTGATGTTGCATCGACCAATAAAGTAAGTATTAAGGAGAAGTAACATGAGCCTTTATAAAGTACTTGTTGTTGAAGATGATGATGGTTTACGTGAAGCACTTATCGATACGCTTACACTCGCAGATTATCAATGTATTGAAGCTGAATCTGCTGAAACAGCGCTATTATTATTGAAAAACCATTCTGTTGATATAGTGATTAGTGATGTACAGATGGGTGGAATGTCAGGCTTATCTTTATTAAAGAGTGTTAAAAATCAGCACCCAAATATGCCATTTCTCCTTATGACAGCCTATGGCACTATTGATGATGCAGTTCAAGCAATGAAAGATGGCGCTTGTAACTATATTGCCAAGCCCTTTGCTCCTGAAGTGCTATTGAATATGGTTAGTCAATACATTCCACCATTACTGGTGAATAAAAACACGCCAATTGTTGCAGACAAGAACAGTATTGAATTACTTAATTTAGCGCGTAAAGTTGCAACAACAGATGCATCAGTGATGGTGCTTGGGCCAAGCGGTTCAGGTAAAGAAGTCTTAGCACAATATGTTCATAATAACTCTCCGCGTGCAAAAGAACCTTTTGTAGCAATCAACTGTGCAGCCATTCCTGAAAACATGCTTGAAGCGACATTGTTTGGTTATGAAAAAGGTGCGTTTACAGGTGCTATTCAAGCTTGCCCAGGAAAATTTGAACAGGCTCAAGGTGGTACAATTTTACTCGATGAAATTACAGAAATGGATTTGGGACTACAAGCGAAAATATTACGCGTACTACAAGAGAGAGAAGTTGAAAGGTTAGGCGGAAGAAAAACAATACATCTTGATGTACGTGTAATTGCAACAAGTAATCGTAATCTTAAAGAAGCCGTTAATAAAGGTGACTTTAGAGAAGATCTATACTATCGACTTAATGTATTCCCGCTGACTTGGTTACCATTATCGCAAAGAGTTGATGACATACTACCCTTAGCTAAGCATTTGGTTACTTGCTATTGTCAAAAAAGTGGCGAACCTATTGCTGAGTTTAATCCAGCAGCACGTAGTAAATTGAAAGCCTATAATTGGCCAGGCAATGTACGTGAGCTTGATAACGTTATTCAGCGGGCACTTATTTTACAAAGTAATCAAATTATTGATGCTAGTGATTTGATGATTGAAAACTTCGATACTGCCAGTGTTAATGATGTTGAAGAGCGTACAGCCACAGAAGATAAATTAGGCAGTGAGTTAAAATTACAAGAACACCAAATTATATTAGATACTCTACAGGCTTGCAGCGGTAGCAGAAAAGATGTTGCTGAACGCCTAGGTATAAGCCCACGTACTTTACGTTATAAAATTGCAAGAATGCGTGATAGTGGGATTCAAATACCTGCTTAAGCTAGTTCAGTCTTCAGTCATGACTTGCTAGCTTTATCTCAAGTTAAACATTAAAACCAAAGTAGATTTAACTCTCCTTTGGTTTTATGTGTCTTTGTTATTTAAATTCTCTTTGTTGGCATCACGCTTGCATTATCATCTGTATAGATAGTTATTATTGCTTTCCTAGCAAAAAATTGACACAAGTGAGTTCAGTATGGATATCAAAACTAATTCGTTATTTGCACAAATGCAAAGCATGTCTTTACAAGCCGCAGGTAATAAGCTGCCTGCAGTTGGCGGTGATCTACCAGGTATTTCAGGTGCAAATCCGATAGGACAAGTAAATAATTCAAGCAATGATTTTGGTAACTTACTTACAGATGCGCTAAAAACAGTTAATGAATTAGCACAAGATACAGGTGCTAAAAAAGCAGCGTTTGAAATGGGCGATCGTAATGTAACCTTAGCTGAAGTGATGGTTGCTTCAAGTAAATCAGGTATTGCATTAGACGCGACTATTCAAGTGCGTAATAAATTCGTTGAAGCATATAAAGAAATCATGAGCATGCCAGTCTAATTTTAGTGAATTAAGCGTGCATATAACAAATAAATAAAGCGGTAGCGGAGAGATTAAGTGGCTGACACAAATTCAATGGTAGCAACTGATAACAGTGGAATCATTGCTAATGATTCTAACGATAATGGTGCTATAGAGGAGCAAAAGTCAGGCTTTGCAGCCAAACTAGGTAATGTTGATATTTTACGTCAGCTTACGTTAGTTGTTGCGTTATCAATCTGCTTAGCCATTGCGGTTTTTGTCATTATTCTAGCAAATGAACCTGACTATCGTTTTTTATCAAAACTACCCACCGAACAACTTATTAAAACGTTAGATTTTCTTGACTCTAATCAAGTTGAATATCGACAAGAAAATAACACTATTTCGGTGCCATCAAGTGAGTATCAAAAAGTAAAATTGATGTTAGCTAGAGAAGGTTTATCTAATGAACCATCGCAAGGCAATGACATTTTGATGAAAGATATGGGCTTTGGCGTAAGCCAACGTATGGAAAGAGAGCGATTAAAGTATGGTCGTGAATTACAACTTTCCAAAACTATCGAACAATTGCAAAGTATCGCTCGAGCAAAAGTTTTACTCGCTATCCCAAAAGAAAATATTTTTGCTCGTCGTGAAAAGAAACCTTCTGCCACTGTTGTATTAACGTTGCAACGCGGACGATTACTATCGGCTGAAGAAGTTGATGCGGTAGTTGATATCGTTGCTTCTGCAGTTCAAGGCTTAAGCCCCAATCGTGTAACGGTAACAGATCAAAATGGTCGACTACTTAACTCGGGTAGTCAAAACTCAATTTCATCACGCTCTCGTAACGAGTTTGATCTTGAACAAAAGCGTGAGCAAGAGTACTTAGATAAGATTGATACCATTCTAATTCCCGTTGTTGGCTTGGGTAATTACACCGCCCAAGTTGATGTTATTATGGATTTTACTCACTCAGAAGAAACAGCTCGTCGTTACAATTCAGACTTACCTGCATTACGTAGTGAAATGAAAATAGAAGATAACTCTATTGGCGGTGTACTCGGTGGAATTCCAGGTGCGTTATCAAATCAACCTCCTTTAGAGTCCAGTATTCCTGAGAATGCTGCGGGCGCAGCAAAGCGTTCTATGCCAAGTAAAAAGCATACAGAGTCAACCAAAAACTATGAATTAGATGAAGCAATTAGCCATACGAAGCAACAAGGTGCTGTTGTGCGTCGTGTTAGTGTTTCTGTTGCACTAGATTATGTAGAAAGTACCGCACCAGCTCCTGCAACAACCGATGAAGAGAGTGAAGAAGCTGCAGAGCCTGCAGTAATAAAAGAGCCAAGAAGTGTTACTGAAATTGCGGCTATACGAAGACTACTTCAAGGAAGTATTGGTTTTGACTTACAACGTGGTGATATTTTAGAAGTTGTGACAATTCCATTTACTCGCTCTGATTTTGGTGCTGTAGAAGAAACACCAATTTGGGAACAACCTTGGTTTATAAAAATACTTAAATTAGTGATGGGAGCATTGGTTATTATTGTGCTGATTGTCGCTGTTGTTCGTCCAATGTTGAAACGTTTAATTTACCCAGATCAAACACCAGAAGACTACGGTGATAAATCTCTTGATAGTCATATTGATCTTGGTGATGAAACTATGGATATGCTGACTTCAGATTTTGATGCAGGTAATGTTGGTTTTGCACCTGATGGCAGTTTACAATTACCTGATCTTCATCGAGATGAAGATGTATTAAAAGCGGTTCGTGCGCTCGTAGCAAATGAACCAGAATTATCGTCGCAAGTAGTTAAAAGTTGGTTGAACGAAGATGAGCTGTCTCTTATACACATCTGACGCTGCCGACGA
>CAJXUT010000208.1 GCA_913061365.1 uncultured Colwellia sp. | reverse complement strand
CGTGGGCTCGGAGATGTGTATAAGAGACAGAACAATATCTATTTCTTTTAATTTAAAATAAATAATCAGTCTGGTATCTATTTATCGGCCTAGTAATAACTTACAAAATAAGATACGTTAAATTATAGAAGGAGCAGTTTGCTTTTAATTTATAAATTAAATAAAAGGAAGTGGTATGACAGGGCAAAGTTCAAGAGGTTCGTTTGGTGTTGGTGGTGGTTCAGCACCAGAGGATTATTGTTCGACTTTTAGTTTTGAGGCAATAGTTAATAGCCCAGATCCAGATGTAGTTCAGAGGTTACAAATTCATGATCCTATCCAGGTTGAACTTGTTCAAAACCAAGGGACCGAGGTAGTCGCGCTTTTACACAACGCTGAAGTTTTAGGTGGTCTTGTAAATATGGGCGGCAGATTGAAACAATGCATTGAAAGTGGATTTGAATTTCAAGGTATTGTTAGAACAATTGATCAGGGGCTTGTACGCGTTTTCATTGAACCAAAGGATTGAACCAATGGCAATTCATATTATGGGTGGTGTTTATCGAGAGATATGCGCTTGGCCTGAGCGATTTCATTTATTAGGCTCTGCTGGCAGAGCAGCGCTTTGTATAACTAACTTATCTAGAGATGAAGACGTTGTACTTCATTCCATAATAGCTAAAAGAGATGAGGTTGAATTAACCGAACTTTTTGCCTTTTCAAAGTGTAAATTGGATTTATCCTTTCAAGAAGAAACAACCGAGTTTTTCTATGATCATCCATTAGCTACCCCAAAAATTTATCCAGACGATTTTTTACCGGGTGAGTTACCCGTATATTCTGATCATAACGCTGATGGAGAAGACGTTGTATTGTTTGGCATGATCGATTGTGTGCCGTCTGTGAGAGCTAAAACATTAATATACGATCCCCAAAATGCGAGAATTCCGCAACTTTTATCTCAAATGCAGTGTAGCGGTGAACAAGTTATTTATGTATTAAATGCGGGTGAATTGTCGCATTTTTATAAGTCCCATAGTGGTGTTGCAGAGAAGGCTTTGCAAGATCAGGCAAGATGGCTATTAGATCATGAACGAGTTGAGTGTGTAGTTGTTAAATGTGGTGCGCAAGGTGCTTATGTTTGTGTTGCTAAAGAAGGATCTGGTTGGGTGCCTGCCTATGAAAGTCATCCTATAGATCCCATAGGCTCTGGTGATTCATTCGTTGCGGCATTTTCTTATTTTAAGTTGATTAAAGGGCTATCCTATTTAGATGCAGCCAAGTATGCCAGTATTTCAACAGCATTCTATGTACAAAATGGAGTACTGACAGGTGCTGAGTATCTTGATGATTTTGCTAAAACTTTAAAAGAACATAAGCCAACGGATAAAAAGAAAAAAGTTTATCTTGCTGGACCATTCTTTAGTGTGTCTCAAATGTGGTTAATTAATGAAGCTAAGTCAAATTTAGAAGCTTTTGGTTTTGATGTCTTTTCACCTTACCATGAGCTAGGTATTGGCCCCGCAGAAATAGTTGCACCGAAGGATGCAGAAGCCATAGATAATGCTGATATTGTATATGCGATTTTTGATGGTCATGATCCTGGAACGTTATTCGAAATTGGTTATGCCATAAAAGCGAAAAAACCTGTAATGGTATTTTCTGAGCAGAGCACAGAAAAGCAACTCAAAATGTACGCAGGGACAGGTTGTATAATCGAAAATGATTTTGCTACTTCTATTTATAAATTGACTTGGCTGTGAGTATGTTAACAAGTGCATTACTGTTATCAGGTGGAATGGATTCTAGCTCGATTGCTTTTGTTGAGCGACCAAGATATGCCATTAATATAAATTATGGTCAAAAATCGGCCTTAGCTGAAAAAAAGGCTGCACTGGCCGTTTGTAAATTGATAGGTATTGAACTAATTGAATTAGATATTGATTGTTCGGTACTTGGCAGCGGTGATCTAAATGGTACTGAAGTGCTTTCAATTGGTGCCAAAAGTGATTGGTGGCCATTTAGAAACCAACTCATTATAACTTTAGCGGCAGCAAAAGCTGTAGAGCTTGGATGTAATGAGTTATTGATTGGTACAGTAGCTTCAGATGGTCATCATAAAGATGGCACGGCAGAGTTTATTCGATTAATGAATGACTTGGTTTCATATCAAGAGGGTGGGTTGAGTATTTTGGCTCCCGCAATTGATAGTGATATTGTTAGTTATATCAAACGAAATGAAATACCTCTAGAGCTGCTAGCATTGACACATTCTTGCCATAAGGCTAATTTGCCTTGCTGTCAATGTAGAGGATGCTATAAGCATCAAAATACGATGGAAGACCTGGGTTATTACGTTCATGAATAATGCTGAAGCTAGGCTGAAAACATCGATAACACCGATATTGCCAGTTAAGTTTGAGGCACTGAAAGTCATTCCTTTAGATGCACCCTTGTGCTCTAAGGATGTTTCATTTATTGAGGTGCTTGAAAATAGGAAAAGTATCCGAGAGTTTAATTCATTGGATTTATCTTCTATTGGGTATTTATTATATCTGTCAAATCGAATTAAAGAGGCTTCAGTTAACGAATTTGGACATATAATTGAAAAGACTAACATTGCTACTCCTGGTTCTTTAAACGCTACACACTGCGTACTGAGATCGCCAGAGAATAGTGATTGGTATCATTACAATGCACGCAAACATACATTGGAATTGATTGGTGTGTTGGAAGAAGAACTTGGTAGGTTTGCAAAAGCTTGTTTTAGCTTAATTCCTAGCTCAGAAAATAGTTGGTTACTTTGGTATGTAAATGATATCGAATTATTAGAGAGTAAATACGATGATCCTATCACTTTAGCCTTTCGAGATGCAGGAGGCATAGCGACAACACATGGGTTAGTCAGTCAGTTTTTAGGATTGAATTACTGTCAATTGGGGCTTCATGGAAATCATGAAGCCAAATATATTTTAAATGAGCGCAAGTTGATCGGTGTAGGTGTCGCGCTTATTGGCTGACCAGCCTTTGACGATAGATGTTGTTTTATTTTTTCTTGATTCTAGTAATTGTTTTATCGAATTGCTCTGTTGCATTTCATACCACATAACCGCATCAAGCTCAGATGTTCTAACATGCATAGACTTTGCAAGCTGAACAAATATATCTTCCAACTTTTCATAATGTCTTTCTACTGTCATTTTATCATCAAAGAAACCACCGAGCAGGCCAGCTCTATATATATGGATATCTAATATTGCAACATCATCCGCATCTAGCCAATTGCGAGCAACCCAAGAGGCTGTTTTAGGTCCAATGCCTTTGATTTTCATTAACCAATTTCTAAATTCTTTACCGCTACTAGTCGGTACTTCTTCATTGGTTATTTGATTTAAAGCGTGGTGTAAGTAACATGCTTTTTGTTTAGCAAAGCGATATTTAATTGTTTTGTTATCAATATCAATTGGTTGAGATAACCATTCATACAATTGCTCTTCTGAGCAGGTTTTTTCTTCAAAAGCACCATAAGATTTCATGTGCTCGAATGCAGCTACACCTGTGGAAGCGGGGATACCATGCCCACCAAGTAAACATGCTCCTACTTCTTCTATAAGAGTACGTCCTAGTTTGTATTGAACTGTATTGTTTTCTAAACGATTGGATAATACTTTGTAAAACCAATAGGCTACGGTAGGGAATCCAATTGCACTGCCCCACTTTACGCCCGGCATAACGTCTTCATATTCATTTGGAATATCAATTTGAATAACACTTTTACCTACTTCTACATATGCTTTTTGATAGTTCATTTTAATCACCTTAAACAGTGAACTCTTGATTCAGCCATTCCATAAAAGCAGACCTTTCCTGCATATCCATATTAGTAAACTTTTGCTTTAATCTATCGAAGCGCCTTTTAATCGTTTGGCGCTCTCTAAAGCAGTTTCCGAGGTATCTAGAGTCATGAAGCTTCTTTGGCTTTTCATAATTAAACCAAACTGTTTCTTCTCTGATACCGTTTTGTGTCTGACTACTGAAACTATGCGAGTTCCAATTTTTTAAATAATTTTTATATAAATCGCTTTCATAACCAGAGATCATAACCATACATTTCTGATTGACTAGAAATTGCAGTAATTTCTCATGCTGGTCATCACTGTATTCATGGCGATAAATCTTCTGCTTTCGTCTGGTTGAAGCAACGTAAGGTGGATCACAATATATGAGCGTGTCCTTACATAACTTGTCTTCCTCAAGTAACTGGATTGCATCCATATTGAGTAAGATGGCATTCTGAATGCCTGTTACGTTATCAATACAATTTTTGTTGATATCGTTTCCGATATTAATTTTTGCTTTTAACTTGTTCTTGATAACGATGCCAGATCCTAAAAACGGCTCGATATATTTTTTATGTGGAGGCATCAAATTTATTAGATGCTGATAAGTTTTCCCTTTGCCACCTGGATACATAATGTTTTTACTATTGCTTTACCATTAATTATATTATCGTCAAAAATGACGATGATTGCAAGCAATACTTATTAGCTAATGTAAATATAAATGTGTAGGAATATTTGGATTATCCACTGCAATGCAATTAAGTTTGCGTAGGGTATATGGAACATGTTATTTATTAATAAATAACAATAATTTTAAAAATGCCTTCATATGTATAAGAGATTATCCGCATCAGTTTCCAAGTATTTTAAAAGTATTAGTAAATGGGACTGGATTATTCAGATCACTTTTATTGTATTATTTTTTCTTTCATGGGGATCAGAGGTTTATGATGTTTCAAAGGCTGAAAAGTCTACAGTACTTCCCAAAATATCTGATTTAATTGAAGCTGAGCTTGCTTACAAATTTCTTTTGATTTCAAGTTTATTGGTTTTTCTTTCTACCGTTGTACGCTTTATTAGCAATGATTCTAGTGATAAATCATGGCGCTATTTAGCTATTATTGCATTTTCTATTGTTGGCTCGGTAGTTGTTGCGTTAATTACGAGCGAGAAAAGTATGCCTGGGATTTGGGCATTAGCGATAGGTCTTTTTCATTTAGGGTACTGGTGTTGGAGAAGAGAGCATATTGAGACTTCTATATATCAATCCTCAATTAAGGCAACAACAGAAAGGTTAGATCGTGTTGTAAATCAAATGCCTAATGAGATTGCCTTTAAAGTTATGGGGAAAGAAACTACTGCTGCTTACGGCACTTTATCTGTGATATCTAAGATGTCTATTTTTGCGGATAATGTTGAAGATAAAGCCTTTATTGCTGAAAAAGCACGTGATCAAATCAATAAAGCACTTGAGTCTATGTGTCATATTGCATCGCTGTGGACTGTATCAAAAGCTAGATTATTTGAAGCGAATATAATGTTCGTGAAATCGTCTGATGATATCCGAGATATTGATAAATTGGAGGAAGCTTTTGAACGAGGAAAATACTTTTTCCCTGATATGACCTCATTAGAAAATATGTCAGATATGTGTAATAAGGTACTACATGTCGTTCCTGAATTAGCGATAAATAGTGAAGAAAGTGGAAATAAAATTGATATTTCACCTCTACTTCTTCCTGTTGGGCTTAAATCGACAATACATCCTGGAGTTATTATGGGGGCACCAGAGGCAGTTGAGACAGGAGTTGCCAAGTCTATCGAAGATGTGCAAGAAATTGTTGATGGCTTACCTGGTAATTATGTTGATGTACGAAAGAAAAAAATTGAGGAGTATTTTGAAGGGCAGAATAATTGCGGTTCGATTCTCTCGATACCACTGTCAATTATTCATAGCCCTGATGAAGATCTAGGGGGTGATGAAAATCAGGATACAACAGTGACAGTTGATGCTGTAATCAATCTTTACAGGCCGGAAAAAGGGTTGATTAAATCGGTAGCGCTGTTCCAGGATTTTACGAAACCTCTTGTATTACTTATAGGAAATTTGTTATATTTATATAAAGAGAATATTGAAGCTATGAAGTCTGTTGAGTCTGAAAAAGCTGAGAAATCTTTAAATGATACAGTATCCGAGTCGGATGAAATTGATCAAAAAAATGACGCCGAGGTGAAAACTGTTCCTGAGTAAACTAGTCTAATAGTATACTAGTTTTAATAAATAGGTGATTTATGAGTAAAGATAATAAGTATAGAGACGCTCAGCCTACGACATTTTATGTTGTAGATACACCTGCTGGATGTCAGACAAATCAGGAGCGTTTCGCCAGTCTGAAAAAGCAATATTTCCAAATGCTTAAACGTCAGGAAAAACAGATGGAAGAAAGTGAAAAGCTTGTAGCATCTGTATACGGATAACTAAATGATTTACAAAGAAAAAGGCGATTTTTATCGCCTTTTTTATTTTTAGTTTTCAATAAAAATGACTGGTTTATTGAAGTTCAAGCTTTGATCGAGTGCCATTGGGATAAGCCATTTTAAATTTGGGATGATGTTGTTGGGGATGTCATCTAATTTCAGTATGTGTACATGTTCTTTTTCTGTTGTTTTAGCGGAAAATGTGAGATCTGAAATGGCAAAAAACACATCTAATTCAAAATAGTTAGGCTTTGTCAGATGTGCGTAACCTGTCTCTTATACACATCTGACGCTGCCGACGAAGAGGATAGTGTAGATCT
>CAJXUT010000207.1 GCA_913061365.1 uncultured Colwellia sp. | reverse complement strand
CCTCTTCGTCGGCAGCGTCAGATGTGTATAAGAGACAGAGCCTGTCATGCAATTAATTCTCCTAACACGCAAGAAAATAAAGCATTATTAAATAATAGACAAAATCCTGTCACATTGCTTGCCGTAAGTAAAACCAAACCTGCATCAGCTGTAGAACAAGCTTACCTTGGAGGCCAACACAATTTTGGTGAAAACTATTTACAAGAAGCGATAGATAAAATAGCTCAACTATCACATTTACCTTCGCTATGTTGGCACTTTATTGGGCCTATTCAATCAAATAAAACCAAGCAAATTGCTAAAAATTTCTCATGGGTTCATAGCGTTGATAGAGCGAAGGTTGCTACGCGATTAAATACACATTTTGGTGAGTATTTAAATGACATAAATGAATCAAATTGTTGTCAAGATACAACTCTAAACATTTGTTTACAAGTCAATATTAGTGAGGAAGCATCAAAATCAGGCATCATGGCAAGTGAGTTGTTTTCTTTAGCTGAAGTTGTTGATAACTGTGATAAACTTACATTACGAGGTTTAATGGCTATCCCTGAAAAAAATGCGGGCTTAGCAAGCTACGAAAAAATGCAGCACTTGTTTAAAAAATTACAAGCCCAATATCCTACGGTAGATACCCTTTCAATGGGAATGTCGAATGATTTGAGTATTGCGATTGCACATGGTTCAACTATGGTAAGAGTCGGTAGGGCTATCTTTGGAGAAAGAAATTAAAAGTTCAATTGCCATCATCAATTTTCACAAACATCACATTTAGGACAACAGTCATTATGCAGAAAATAGCGTTCATCGGTGCCGGTAATATGGCACGTGCAATTATTATTGGTCTGGTAAATTCAGGTGTTGCACCAAAAAATATAATTGTCGCTAATCCCTCATCTGAAAAAAGAGTAATACTCGCTAATGAATTTGGCGTACAACAAACCAGTGATAATATTGAAGCAGCTAAGTTTGCTGATATTGTAGTACTTAGTGTTAAACCTCATCTTATTTGTGGTGTTTGTCAGCAATTAAGTGATGCTATTGATATTACCAATAAGTTATTCGTTTCAGTTGCAGCAGGCACTACTGTCGAACAAATTCAACAAGCATTAAATCAGCAAGTTGCCCTTGTAAGAGTTATGCCAAATACGCCAGCACAATTAGGCTTAGGTATGAGTGGTCTATTCGCTTCTAAAGAAGTAAATAGTGAACAAAAGGCAGCAAGTGATAAGTTAATGTCTGCTGTTGGTAAAGTGATTTGGTTAGAAACTGAAGATAAAATTAACGATATTATTGCGGTTGCAGGCTCTGCTCCAGCTTATTTCTTTCTTTTTATGGAAGCAATGGAAAAGCAAGCGCAAGCATTAGGTTTTAATGCACAAGAAAGTCGTATGTTAGTGCAACAAACCGCACTCGGTGCAGCACAAATGGTTGAACATAATACAGCAGCTATTAGCACGTTAAGAGAAAATGTCACTTCAAAAGGCGGAACAACCTTTGCTGCTTTAGAACAGTTTAAAAAAGATGGATTAGAAGAAACCGTTAGCAATGCTATGAATGCCGCCATTACCAGGGCTGAAGAAATGGCAAAGGGTAATTAACAGTCACCAACACTTATCAACTAAACAACAAGTATAAAAACAATTAATTCATAATAATTGTTAGCAGGAGAAATAATGGAAGCAATAATTTACTTACTTCGATTCGCATTTGATGCATTTTTAATGATATTAATCATGCGTTTTTGGCTGCAATGGGTTAAAGCTGATTTTTACAACCCACTTAGTCAATTTATCGTAAAAGTAAGTAACCCCATCGTAGTCCCTTTACGCAGAGTAATTCCTGGTTTAGGCGGACTAGATTTAGCTACTATTGTGGTTGCCTATATAGTGGCAACCTTAAAGTTTTTTACTTTAGCAGCATTAGCAGGTGAATCTTTAGGGGCTTTAGCATTTTACATCGGGCTATTAGTGTTATTAAAGCAAGCTGGTTTTTTACTCTTTGTCATTATGATAATTATGGCTCTGATGAGTTGGGTTGTGCAGGGCTATAATCCAACACTAATGATTTTCCATCAATTAACTGAACCATTTTTAAACCCTATTCGACGTATTATCCCTAATTTAGGAGGTTTAGATTTATCTATGATTGTTGCTTTTTTAGCAATGAATGTGGTGAATATCCTTCTTTCTAATTCGCTACCTTACTGGGGCGCATTGTAACTTTAAAAATGGTGCTAACACCCTCATGTATGAATATAAAAATTGAGGGTGTAGTTTTGAACGAAAAGCACCTTTTTTCAGGTCTGTTCTATAATAAGAATATAGCACTTTTTAAAACCAAGTAATCAGGAGAGCCACATGAAAAATTCAATCATCAAAATTTTACTAGCATTTACAATTAGCTTTTTTACAATTTCGTACGCTAGTGCTGAAAACATGAAAAAACTTGGCTCAATGAATGTTCATTATATGGCTATTGGTTCCACCTTTTTTACGCCTGAAATAGCAAAAGTTTATGGAATAACCCGTAGTCGCTATAACGGTCTTATTAACATTTCTGTTTTAGATAATACTAAAAAAGGTAACCCCGCTAAAATTGTTAGCATTAGCGGCAAAGCAAAAAATAATTTAGGACAATTTAAAGCGGTAGAATTTACCGAAGTAATAGAGGGTGATGCCATATATTATTTAGCTCAAATAAAATACAGCAATGAAGAAACCATCCACTTCACCTTAGCCATTAATGATGGAAAAGAGCAACAAACACTAAAATTTTCTCAAAAGTTTTACGTTGATTAATGAATTACTTTGCAAGTTAAATAAGCAGGTGACAGATTCCCTTTCCGTCACTTGCTCAAAGATAATATTTACAATCCTTAAGTAAAATACGTTATTATTACGCCCATTATCTTTTAAAATAAAGCACTAGCAATCCATGTCAAAAATAGTTTTAGCCACCGGTAACCAAGGTAAAGTTAAAGAATTAGCCAATCTACTGGCAACTCATCAATTAGAAATAGTTCCACAAAGTGACTTTAATGTATCTGATGTTGCTGAAACTGGAACCACATTTGTTGAAAACGCAATTATCAAAGCTCGCCATGCTGCAAAGATTACCGGTCTACCAGCCATAGCAGATGATTCAGGTTTAGAGGTTGATGCATTAAATGGTGCACCAGGAGTTTATTCTGCCCGCTATGCTAGCGATATAACAGAGAACCCTAGCGATGATGACAATACCAACAAACTACTACATGCATTAAAAGATGTTCCAGAAGAGCAGCGAAGTGCCCGGTTTCATTGTGTATTAGTTTATATGCTACATGAAAATGATCCAACGCCGATTATTTGTCACGGCGTATGGCAAGGTTCAATCAGTCACTCAAAGCAAGGTGATCAAGGCTTTGGTTATGATCCTGTTTTTTGGCAAAACGACCTGCAATTATCTTCTGCACAATTACCTCGTGATCTTAAAAACAAATTAAGTCATCGAGGCCAAGCACTAGCTAAATTAGTTAAAAAGTTAACAAAAGTATCGTCATAAGAGATATTCATGAATTCATCACTATTGACTGCGCCACCTTTATCACTTTATATCCATATCCCTTGGTGTGTAGAAAAGTGCCCTTATTGTGACTTTAATTCCCATGCGTTAAAGTCACAAATTCCTGAGGCAGATTATGTTGATACTTTAGTTGCTGATTTAGATGCCGATATCGCACGTTTTGATTTATCAGAACGTCCCCTACATTCAATTTTTATTGGCGGCGGTACTCCAAGCTTATTCTCCGCAGATGCCATTAAAAGCCTTTTAGAACAAGTGTTATCACGTTTTAAAAAAAATAGTAGCGACGGTATTAATTCATCAAAAAATAAAATTGAAATAACTCTAGAGGCAAATCCTGGCACTGTAGAGGCTGATAAGTTTATTGCCTTTGCCAAAGCAGGCGTAACTCGTTTATCTATCGGTGTACAAAGTTTTGAGTCAGATAAGTTACTAAAATTAGGTAGAATTCATAACGTTAATCAAGCGAAGGTTGCTGCTAATCTTGCTCATGAATCAGGTGTAAAGAGTTTCAATCTTGACTTAATGCATGGCTTACCTAATCAAAGCTTAGAAAATGCACTTGATGATTTAAAAACAGCTATTTCATTACAGCCTGATCATTTATCTTGGTATCAATTAACCATAGAGCCAAATACAGCTTTTCATTCTAAACCACCAAAACTGCCGCAAGATGAAGTTTTATGGAGTATTCAAGATCAAGGCTTCAAAATACTAAGTGATGCCGGTTATCAGCAATATGAAATTTCAGCATTTCGTCTAGTAAAAGATAATGAGGTAGATGATAAACAGTGCCAACACAATCTAAATTATTGGAATTTTGGTGATTATCTTGGTATTGGCTGTGGCGCACATGGCAAAATTACAGATACTAAAAAAGGCATTATTCAACGTACTGTAAAAGTCAAACACCCCAAAGGTTACCTTGATCCAAATAGAGAACCATTAGATCACTTAAATACAGTAACAGATGATGAATTGCCTTTTGAGTATATGATGAACCGACTTCGTCTTTTTTCGAGTTTTACCCTAGCAGAATATCAACAACGTACCGGCTTAGCTGCCGAAACGGTATTGCCCATTTTAAGGCAAGCACAAAGTAAAAAAATGATGGATTGTAGTAATAGCTCATCTATAGAAGGAAAATGGCGTGTAACACAGCTTGGCCACCGGTATTTAAATGATTTATTGGAGCTTTTTCTCTAATGGCTTTAGATAGTGAAAATACTATAAATAGCGAAAGTACTGATCAATATTTCATGCAACAAGCATTTAAGCTAGCGCAAAAAGCAGAAGAGTATAATGAGATCCCAGTCGGGGCCGTGGTTGTCTATGAGGGAAAAATTATTGGTGAAGGTTTTAACCAATCTATACTGTTAAATGATCCTTCAGCTCATGCAGAAATGTTAGCAATCCGCCAAGCTGGCAAGTATTTAAATAATTATCGATTATTAGATTGTACTTTATACGTAACATTAGAGCCCTGCCCAATGTGCGCAGGTTTATTAGTACATAGCCGAATTAAACGACTAGTTTATGCAAGTTATGACTTAAAAACAGGCGCGGCTGGCAGTACATTCAACCTTGTATGCAATGAGCAACTAAACCATCAAATAGCCGTTACTGGTGGTATTTTGCAAGCAGAATGTAGTCAGTTATTATCTAGCTTTTTTAAACGTCGCCGTAATGAAAAAAAAGCAGCTAAAAAGCTTCTTCGCGAGAGCTAAACGAAAAATCAAATATCTACTCTTAAAGCTAGTGATCTTTTCCTCTCGCTGGCACTTCTTGGTTTATCAATTGATTAAAGTAAAATTGACGACGCGCATTTACTTTATGATGCTGTACTTTTAGTTGTTTTCTGCGAGCGCTCGCTGATATTTGTCTTCTTATTTTCATCATAATTCCTTTATTCTTTCATTGTTTATTAAATTAATTCATCGCTATTATTATTGATAAATATGACAGCAAGATGACAGATTTTTAAACTAAAACTAGAATAAAAAAAATTAGAAATAAACGAAAACGTAAATAAAGATGTAAGGGTATAAATTAAAACTAGGCGAGAAGTTTAAGGAAAATTTATATAAAGGTAGCTTTTTTGGGGTTATAAATAACATACCACTTAATGTTAAAATTGAGTGCTTCTGATAGCGCTATTGTTAAATCACTCGGTTGATTCTATCACTTCAGGGACCTCAATACTGTCCTCGGCTTCAGCAGCTTTAGCGTCAAGCCAAGTTAGTGTGTCGTAATAACGGCGAATATTATCTACGTAATGCACAGGCTCTTTTCCTCGAGCATAACCGTATTTGGTTTTTTTATAATACTTTTTTTGTTGTAACAATGGCAAACGTGTTTTTACTTCTACCCAGCGATCAGGATCACCACCTTGCTGTTGAGTAATAATTCTTGCATCATTTAAGTGACCAAAACCAACATTATATGATGCCAGCGCAAACCAAATTCTATCAGGGCTAGGAATTCGATCAGGCATTTTATTTATCATACGTTTGAAATATTTACTCCCTCCGCGAATACTTTGTTCTGCATCTAATCTACTTTTTATACCCATTTGTTTTGCTGTTGCAAGGGTTAACATCATCATGCCTCGTACACCTGTGTGAGAACGAGCATGCGGGCGCCAGTGAGATTCTTGATAACTAATCGCGGCAAGTAAACGCCAATCAATTTCTTGCGCATACTTTTCAAAAAGTGCTTTATATTTCGGTAATTTAGTTGAAATCGCACGAATAAATGTACGTGTCTCAACATAGTTAAATTCTTCAATATGGCCATAATACTTATCATCAAGCGCTAACAATGTGCCGTTATGATGTACTTGTCCAAAAAACTCAATCAAGCTGGCTAAAATCGCATCATCACTATTTTTTTCAACCATCCATGCTAATGGCTCTGCTTTTTTAATAGTAAAACCGACGCTAATTTCGGGATAATAACGGCGATTTACAGCTAAAGTATTGCTGTCGATAATGGTGTAATCTATTTCATCATTCAGTATTTTTAGTAATAATTCTTCACTATCAAATTCTGATGTTTCTACCTAATTAAGTTCATGATG
>CAJXUT010000206.1 GCA_913061365.1 uncultured Colwellia sp. | reverse complement strand
TACGAGATTCCTCTACGTCTCGTGGGCTCGGAGATGTGTATAAGAGACAGAAGCAGGTATAACATTTAGCCAAGAAAAAATGTCGTTAGCAAATATTGAAATAACACTGTTAACGGCAAAAATATTTTCCAAAAGCATTTATGCGCCAGGTGAAATAAAAGCGAATGGCTATACCAGCTATATTGTTTCTCCTCGCACTGAATCTGTCATCATTAGTCGTCATGCAATTTTAGGAGAGCATGTCGAAAAGGGTCAGCCGTTGGTTACCTTATTCAGTGAGTCTGTGGCTGAGGCGCAAGCAAATTATCGTGTTACTTACAGTGAATGGCAACGGGTTAAAAAGCTTAGCAAAGGCACTGTTAGTGAAAGCCATTTATTAAAAAGTGAAACTGATTACAGCTCAGCTTTAGGACGACTTACCGCCTTTGGCCTTACCAAACAAGCCATCGATAATATAGTGAAGAGTAATTCATCAAATTTAGGCGAATATACCCTAGTGGCAAAAAATTCAGGATCAGTATTAAGTGATGATTTTTCACAAGGCCAACGTGTTGCTGCTGGTGATAAAATTATGATTTTAGCCAATGAAGATAACCTATGGGTTGAAGCACGAATTTCTCCTAAGAAAAAATTAAGTTTGCCCATAGGAACTCTCGCTAAAATTGAATCAGGAATGCAAGTGCATGAAGCTAAAGTAATTCAAGAAGCACACACGATTGATCCCATTACGCGCACTAGAATCATTAGATTAATGGTAGAAAACAGTGATGATACCTTGCATTCAGGCATGTTTGTAAATGTACACTTTCAGCTTGATACTCAAGCCCCTGTTATAGCAGTACCGGAAACAGCATTAATGCGAGGTGCTGATGGTGACTGGACTGTTTATGTTGAAGATCATCCCGGTGAGTTTGAAGCAGTAGAAGTGAAGTTAGGCCAAGCGCTTGGCAGCTATCGCCAAATTATAGGATTAGCTACTAATTCTCGCGTTGTAACTAAAGGTGCATTCTTTGTTGCTTCTGAAATATCTAAAAGCGGATTTGATCCGCACGGTCACTAATTGAAGGAGTAATTTATTATGTTTAATAAAATAATAGATTGGTCGATCAATAATCGACTGGTGGTAGTGATTGCTTTAATAGTAACTATCGCGGGATCATTAATAGTAATCCCAAAACTAAATTTGGATGCTTTTCCTGATGTCACTAATGTGCAAGTAGCGGTAAATACGGAAGCACCAGGCTTAGCTGCTGAAGAAGTCGAGCAACTCATTACCTACCCAATTGAAGCGGTAATGTATGCGTTGCCCGATGTAGAGCAAGTTCGCTCAATTTCAAAAACAGGGTTATCAGGCGTTACGATTGTTTTTAAAGAAGGTATAGATATTTACTTTGCTCGACAATTAGTTTTTGAACGCTTACAAGCCGCTAAAGAATTAATCCCAACGGGTGTTGGTACACCTGAAATGGGACCTAATACATCAGGGTTAGGGCAAGTATTTCAATATTTACTGATTGCTGATAAAGACTCTGGCTATGATGCTATGTCATTAAGAAGTTTAAATGACTGGGTTGTTAAGTTGTTAGTGATGCCTGTTGATGGCGTAACAGATGTCTTATCTTTTGGCGGTAATGTTAAACAATACCAAGTTAATATTGAGCCAAGTAAACTGCTTTCATACCAATTAACACAGCAAGATATTGTTACGGCATTGGATGATAATAATGCCAATGTAGGGGGCTGGTATATGAACCGAGGGCAAGAGCAGCTTGTTATTCGTGGTACTGGTTGGTTCAATAGAGGTAATGATGGTTTAGCCGATATAAGACAAGTACCCGTTAAAACGGTTGCAGGTACCGTTATTACTATTTCTGATGTTGCCAATGTGTCATTAGGCAGTGAAATTCGTCAAGGTGCGGTAACAATGAGCCACAGAGATAAACAAGGCAATATCGTTAGTTTAGGCGAAGTCGTTTCAGGTATTGTGTTAAAAAGAATGGGTGCAAATACTAAGGCAACAATTGACGGTATTAATGCACGCATTCCACTTATTAATCAAGCGTTACCTGATGGTGTTCGGTTTGAAGCCTTTTATGACCAAGCAGATTTGATTACTAAAGCGGTAGATACGGTTGTTGAAGCATTAGCACTTGCGTTTATTTTTATTGCGATAGTGTTGGCACTCTTTTTAATGAACCTTAAAGCAACATTTTTAGTCTTAATCTCTATTCCAATTTCTGTAGGCATTGCCTTAATGATGATGTCGTGGTTTGGTTTATCAGCAAACTTAATGTCACTAGGTGGTATTGCTGTTGCGATTGGCATGTTAGTTGATGGCTCAGTGGTGATGGTTGAAAATATGTTTAAGCATCTAAATAGAGCTGATTCTAATGATATTACCCTCGATAATTTAAACTCTCATGATACTGAATTTTATAATAGCGAAAGCGACGAAGCGAGTATTTTGCTTAGATTAAAAGAAGCAGGAAAAGAAGTTGCTCGTCCCGTATTTTTTGCAGCATCAATTATTCTTGTTGTTTTCACTCCTTTATTTAGTTTTGAAGGGGTTGAAGCGAAGCTTTTTCAACCGATGGCTATCAGTATTATTCTTGCTGTTATTTCAGCAATATTAGTCGCGCTTTTTGTTGTACCTGCGTTGGCAACTTTCTTGTTTAAAAAAGGCATTAAAGAAAGAGAAAGCTTTATATTAAAGCCACTTGATAAATGGTACCGCCAAAGTTTAAAGGCTGCATTGAAACGTACTAAGTTGGTTATTGCTATATCGGTTATGTTAGTTATCGGTGCTGCTACTTTAATACCAAAAATAGGCACTGAATTTGTCCCTGAATTAGAAGAGGGTACCATTAATTTAAGGGCGACTTTAGCGCCATCTTCAAGTTTAGAAACAGCACTTTCTGTCTCACCTATCCTTGAAAAAATGTTAATGGAATTTCCTGAAGTTGAATATACCTTAAGTCGTATTGGCCGTGCAGAAATTGGTGGTGACCCTGAGCCAGTGAATAATATTGAAATTTATATTGGTTTAAAACCTGTATCACAATGGACAAGTGCTAGTAACCGTTATGAACTACAAGGCGTGATGGAAGAGAAACTTGAGCAATTCCCTGGTTTATTGCTAAACTTTTCGCAACCTATTGCGACCCGTGTTGACGAATTACTTTCAGGCGTAAAAGCGCAACTTGCTATTAAACTTTTTGGCCCTGAGTTAGATGTTCTTGCGAGTAAAGGTCAAGAAATTGAAATGGCAATTAAGCAAATTGATGGCGCGCGTGATGTTGCATTAGAGCAAATAGCAGGTGAAGCACAATTAGTTATTAAGCCTAAAAGGCAGCAATTGTCTCGTTATGGCTTATCTGTTAGCGATGTTATGGAAATTGTTAAAGATGGTATTGGTGGTGTTACTGCAGGGCAAGTAATCAATGGTAACGAACGTTATGATATTTACGTTCGTTTAGAAGATAAATACCGTAATAATCAAGAATCCATTGCTGATCTAAGAATACAATCACCAACCGGTGCTTGGGTACGTTTAGGCGATATTGCAACGGTAAGTTTTGAGTCAGGTCCTCCGCAAGTACGTCGTGATGATGTACAGCGTCGTGTGGTTATTCAAGCTAACGTTCAAGGGCGAGATATGGGCAGTGTTGTTAGTGATATCAAGCAAGTTATTGATGATAAAGTTGACTTACCTGCAGGCTATTCTGTGGTGATTGGTGGACAATTTGAAAACCAACAACGAGCACAGCAACGTTTAGCGGTGGTTGTTCCATTGTCGTTAGGGTTGATTGCTTTATTACTTTACTTTGCTTTTGGGTCTGTTGGTCAAGCAATGTTGATTTTAGTTAATGTACCGTTAGCGGTGATTGGTGGCGTATTTTCACTGTATATCTCTGAACAATACTTATCTGTACCAAGTTCTGTGGGGTTTATCACCTTGTTTGGTGTTGCTGTTCTGAATGGTGTGGTGATGGTTGAGAGCATTAATCAACTAGTCAAAGAGGGGGGTGATACTTCTAAAGCTGTTTTTGATGGGGCAGTTTCACGTTTACGACCGGTATTAATGACGGCTATTACGTCAGCGTTAGGCTTAATTCCTATGTTGATGTCAAATGGGGTAGGGGCAGAAATACAAAGACCACTTGCTAGTGTTATTGTTGGCGGTTTGGTTACGGCAACATTACTTACCTTATTTGTACTGCCTGTGCTTTATGCTTGGTTTTCTAAAACAAAAATCAAAGAGCTGAGGGAAAAAATTTAATGAAAAGTGCCTATTTAACTTTTTGATATAAAACGTAGATAGGCATTTCATTACTATTGATAGTAACTTGTTGTAAATTATAACGATAGCTGAGTTGAAAAAGTAAAATGAGTTGTTATTTGAACACTTTTATCTATTTTTACTTTTTAAGCACAGTTGGTTTCGTTATTTAATTTACCTTGTTAAGGCTTATAACTGCTTGAGAATTGAAAATTAAAAGCAGGATGATATAAACGACTAAAAGTGACCACTGTATTATTAACCCATGTTTTTCTTGTTAACGTAAGGCTTGGCTCATGTTTGGATAATTTTAATAGCTTGCTTATTTCATCTCGAGGTTGATCTGCTGCAATGATTTGCTCTACTTTTTCGATAGATGGGGCAACCTTCAGTAAATACTTATTAGTCGTTGTTTTATCAAAATCTATTGTCAAATAATCAGGAGCAAACGTAGGTAATACAAATCTATCTTCAAATTGGATTGCGGTATCACTTTCAAAGTGAAGTACTTGAGAATGAAATAAGCGAGATCCCGGTGCGATAGAAAACTGAATAGCAACTTCTGGTGTTGCTCTAGCTTCGCTTATTTTTATCACTTTACATGAATGAGTGTGACCACGAGAAACTATTTCTTCAGCAATATTTCTGATTTCTAAAGGGTGGGATGCTGGCTTTGCTTCTGCTGCAAAGGAGCCTACACCAGCAACTCGATTGATATACCCTTCATTTGCAAGCTCTCTCAAAGCTCGGTTAATAGTCATTCTTGATGTTGATAAAATTTTAACTAATTCATGCTCAGAGGGTAATCTCTGTTCTTTTTGCCATGCCTCATCATTTATCAACTCTAATATGTATAATTTAACACGCTGATAGATAGGAATACTTTTATTATTCGTCATGGCTATAAAAGGGGAATATAAGGATTATATGAAAATTATTATACATCAATGCATATAAATATATATGAGTTGATGTGTTTTTATTAGTTAAAAAAGCACCCTGTATATACATGAGTGATGTAGTTAGGGAGATTGTTTTATATACTACAGAGTGTTTGATATAGCTTATTTATATTAATCATGTTTATACTTTATTACCCTGTTTATATAACGCAACTAAGGGGTTTACACCAAATTGATAGGCAAGCTCTGCAGGATGCTCTATATCCCAAATTGCAATGTCAGCATCCATCCCCTCAACAAGTTGACCTACCGTATTTTCTACACCTAAAGCCTTTGCTGCATTGCATGTAATGCCTGCTAAGGCTTCACTCGGTGTTAATTTAAATAGTGTACAGGCCATATTTAACATTAACAGAATTGAATTTAATGGAGATGTTCCCGGGTTTGAATCGGTTGCAATAGCGATAGCAACATCATGTTGTCTTAGTAAATCAATAGGGGGAAGTTTGGTTTCTCGAATAAAATAGAAGGGGCCAGGAAGTAGCACGGCGACCATATTGTTTTCTGCCATGGCTGCAACTCCCTTACTATCTAAATATTCAATATGGTCACTTGAAAGCGCCTTATATTTTGAAGCGAGGTGTGTGCCTCCAATATTTGATAATTGCTCTGCATGTACCTTTACTTTTAAATGATTATCCGTTGCGGCTTTAAATACTTTCTCTGTTTGTTCAAGATCAAATCCTATGTTTTCACAAAATACATCAACTGCATCAGCTAATTTTTCTTTTGCAATAAAAGGGATCATTTCTTCACAAACAACATCTATATATTTATCAGGTTTACCTTTATATTCCTCAGGAACAGCATGGGCTCCGAGAAAAGTTTTATGAACGGATACGGAAGTGTTCTGGTTCAATTTTTCTGCTACTTTTAGCATTTTTATTTCATTTTCAAGATCCAGCCCATAGCCTGACTTTATCTCAATTGTGGTTACTCCCTCACGTTCTAATGCGCTAAGCCTTTTCAATGCACTTTGGTAAAGTTCTGTTTCGATTGCTTTACGTGTTGCTTTCACAGTTGAAACTATACCACCACCATTTTCAGCAATTTCTTGATAGCTTTTACCTTGAAGGCGCATTTCAAATTCGTTGGCTCGATTAGAACCATATATTATATGAGTATGGCAATCGATTAACCCAGGGGTAATCCACTTGCCTTTTCCTTCAATCGTTTTGATTTTATTTTTGTTATGGGTGGGAATATTATTTTCATCGCCAATCCATAAAACTTTACCTTGGCCAATGGCTAAAGCCCCATTGAATAGTTCACCGTAACTCTTTCCATTGTTGGTCATGGTCGCAAAGTTAAATCCAATAAATAATATTTCCCAATTATCTGAATTCATAAAATCAAATCACCCTGTCTCTTATACACATCTCCGAGCCCACGAGACGTAGAGGAATCTC
>CAJXUT010000205.1 GCA_913061365.1 uncultured Colwellia sp. | reverse complement strand
ATCTACACTATCCTCTTCGTCGGCAGCGTCAGATGTGTATAAGAGACAGGGCAAGTATGCACTACCTCCGCATTGCAGCATAAGATCTAAGGCAATCCGAGCCGTGCTTGTCCGAATAGCAGGAATGGATATCCCTTTAACTTCTTTTGCATGCCAGTTAATAAAACTAGTCCCCCAATCAATCATAATGTAACGTTTAACTTCAGCGGGTGAAGCTATTTGATTTTGAAATGTCGTTACAGGAATTAATTTGAACATGTGTAATGATTCAATTTTTAATTCTTCCACTTTGGGTGGATCGAATAAGATAGCGACATCTAATGTGCGTTCAAGTAACTGTCTGGTTAATTGTTCTCGTGATAATATTTCAGCAACCAAGCTGATGTGGGGTTGATCAATGTATATTTTTGAGATAGCATCGTGAATATATACATCCCAAGTATTAGGTGTACCAGCGATAGATATTTGTGCAACCTGTTCAGAAGCTAAGGCAACATCTTGCTTTGCCATTCTTAAAGTATTCAGCATATTTTCTGCATGTGGAACCAGCCTCTCTCCTGCTAAGGTAAGTTGTATGTTATTTCTTGATCTTTGAAATAATGTGACGCCAAAATACCTTTCTAACTGTCTAATTCTGGTACTAATTGCAGCTTGAGTTAGGTATAGATTCTCAGCAGCTTTCCCGAAATGACGACAATCCTTAACTTCCAAAAAAGTTTTAATTAACTCAATATCCATTACATTCTCTCTTATCGATACGATAATTATTTTTTGTTTTACAGCTTGTTTAGTTAGCCGCATAATCCGCCAAAATATATTTACTGTCAATAGAGAAAAATATGGTTTTAATTCACGGTTTTATTTTCACAGATAAATTTTATGACGATGTAAATTTTCCTCATGGATTTGGAAAGTCAGGCGACTTCACCATTGCCGAAGCAGAATTATTGACTAGCATAGGAAAAAGATTATTTGCACTAGAGCAAGGTTTCTGCAAGCCTGAAAATCAAGTTGAAGAACAATTTGTTCAGCTGTGTAAATCAGCGTTAGAGGGGCAAACGAAAGTTGAATTATTATGGCAGAAGTACAAGCAATTAACGACGCACAAGTCGTTTCATAGTTTGCACGGCAATGCTTAAGTGTTCATTCATAATATTCACTTTAACGGGAATATGGAGTTCTAGTCAATTGATAAATTATTGTCCTAGGCCTTCTTATCTACAATAACATAGAGGTAACGATGAACTTTAATCGTATAGTCATTAAGGTTGGTAGTGCGTTAATTTCGCCAGATGAAAATGGCTGTAGCGGTATACATGTTCAAGCGATTGCACATTTTATTATTAAATGTCATCAGGCAAGTAAAGAAGTTATTCTAGTGTCTTCTGGTAGCGTAGCCGCTGGGCGTCAATTAATTAAACATGGTTCGCCAGTACCTTCGATTCCAACCAAGCAAGCAATGGCATCTGTAGGTCAAATGAAAATGATGGCTAATTGGCAACGTTTTTTTGATGTTCCCTGTAGCCAATTATTAATCACTCATGACGATTTAAAAGATCGCCAACGCTATATTAATATAAAAAATACACTACGTACTTTATTAGCGAATGGCATTATCCCCATTGTTAATGAAAACGACACTGTTGCTACTGAAGAGTTGAAAGTAGGTGATAACGATAATTTAGCAGCTTTAGTTGCCCTTGTTAGTGAAGCAGACTGTTTGTTTATTTTAAGTGATATCGACGGAGTTTATAATAAAGACCCTAGAAGCAGTAATGACGCTGAAATGATTCATGAAATTTCTGAAATTACCGATGAAATATATGCCATGGCAGGTACAACTAATAGCCTTATTGCTACAGGTGGAATGAAAACTAAAATTCAAGCGGCTCAAAAAGCCGTTGAGAATGGCATTGAAACCTATATTTTAAACGGTACTAACGACCAAGCATTTGAAAAAATAATAGCAGGTGAAAACCCAGGTACGCATTTTTTAGCGAATCAAGAAGTGAGTAAAGCCAAAAAACACTGGTTAAAACATACGCTAAAAAGTCATGGACAACTATTGCTTGATAGTGGAGCTGTTAATGCAGTGAAGAATAATGGTGCTTCTCTTTTACCTTCAGGCATCCTATCAATAGCAGGTGAGTTTTTAGCAGGTGAGTCTCTTGATATTATTGATGCAGAAACCAAGACTATTGTTGCTAAAGGTATTTGCCAATATAACCATCAAGATTTATTCAGAATAAAAGGGGAAAAAACGGATAGAATACAAAGTATTTTGGGGTGCTGCCCAAGTAAAGTCATTGTACATAGAGACGACATGGTTATTATGTGAACTGTTACAATTAAGGCTGATTTGATTTTATAGCATATGTGATTTTTTAAATTATCGTAGCAATAAAGGTGGGATATTGAGAATTTAGATTATTCAACCTTGTAAATAAGGAGCAGACTGTAGACTCGCAACCCCTAGTGCTCTTTATACAGATATCTTATAGAGGCCTATTGTTTAAATGTTATCTTCAATGTCATCGGACTGTGTCTGTACGGCTTCTTGTAATTGCTGCTCTACAATGCTTTGTAATGGCTTATCATCAATAGAAGTGCTTAACTCACTTTCTTCAATATCGTCCGAGTCCTGTAATATTTCGAGCATATCCGAGGCAACTTCGGGAAAAGAATCAACAAATGTACTAGCAACATCTACTGCATGTTCAGGAATGTTTTCAACCATATGATTAACATAATTATTTGCGGCAGACTCTATATTTTCTAACGCACCCTCTGAGAAAATTTGCTCGCTTTCATTTCCACTTTGACTTTCACTGTCAATCAAGTTCTGAACATAAGCTTCGGCAATATCATTTGACGATTCAGGTAGTGATTCTGATACCGTAAAGGCAAGTTCTACTGACTGCTGTGGAGACACATCCGTTAAACGATTATAAAGCTCTGTTGCCGTATTTTCTGAGGCAGCCGCAACTCTATCAACTGGGCGCATTGCATCTAAAGAATCTGATAGATTTGTCATATATTCTTCTGTCATTTCTAGCAGTTCACTAGGGTATTCTTCAGCCATATTTTCTGCGGCTAATTCCATCAAATCAATACCGTTATCAGGCATTGCATTAGCAATTGCTACAACAATGTTAGTAAATTGCTCGGGATACTCAGAGGTGATCCAATCAACCAGTTGTTCTGCTTGTTCAGGAGATGCGTTGGTTAATGCTTCGGCAATGTGAATGCTCATTTGTGGGGCTGCCGACGTTATTGCAGCATATAATTTACCAATATCTATCGCCTCTATGGTACTTAATGCAGCGGCTAAGTTTGACGCATTATTTGGGTCTCTTAGTACTAGGGCTTTAACCATATTAACCGCAGCCGATGGATTTTTGTTAGCTAAGCTAATCGCAACTTCCACTTCCGGAGTTGATTCAAATTGTACCTCTGTATATTGTGTACGAGGATCTAGTTCTGACACTACGCCACTGGGTGTTTGCATGATAAAACTTTCTTGCTCATCAAGGGGTAAAGCTTGCTGTAACTTCATACGAATACTGATAAAAAGTAACAGGGTTAATGCGACCACATTCATAAAACTAAACAGCGCGCTGCTACCGAAGGCGTCCATTACCACCGAGGCAAGGTAAGGTCCTAAAATACTGCCCAAGGCATAGATCAATAGTAACGAACTCATTGCCGCTAAAATTTGCTCTTTTAGTACCGTATCAAATGTTTCAGACATACTCATAGGGTAAAGGCAGGCAACTAATCCAGTGATTAGTGCAATAGCAAATAAGGTGAGTTTGAACATACCTTCGGACATCAGTAACGGTACGGATAAGCTTAGTACAATGAGTGTTGCTACCATAAATAGCATGACTTTTCGTCGATCAAAGTTATCTGATAAATAGGCAATAGGAAACTGTAGAATGATCGCACCAGAGATAGCAGCACCCATAAATATGGATAAGTCTAAATCTGTAATACCGTTTTTACTGGCAAAGATAGGCAACATATTAATTAAACTGGCATACAGAATCCCGCAATAAAAACAACTTATCACACCCAAAGGAGATAATTTGAACACAGTCATTAAGGACATTGATGGACTATCTTCAATATGTGGGCCTTTTTGTTTGCTAATAACGATTGGTGTAATAGATAAGCTGAATAAGACACCGCAGATAACGAACAAGGTAATATCATCAATCGGCGCAATATTTAATAAAAATTGGCCAGAAAATAGTGCTGTCATTATCATCATTTGATTGATAGAAAGTATTCTACCTCTATTTTTTTCAGTAGCACTATGGCTTAACCAACTATCAAGTGTGGCATTAGTGCAAATAATACAAAACCCTGTGACTACCCGCATACTGGCAAGCATTAAAGGCTCAGGATAGAGGCCCGAAAGTAAAATAGCCACCGAAGTCAAACTACCGCACATGGCAAACATTCTTATATGACCAACACGTTGTAATAAGATACGACTATAATGCGCACCCAGCAAGAAGCCCACTGACAACATAGACAGTACCAAGCCCATATTCTCTAGGCTCACTCCATCATTTTGCATACGTACAGGTAGTAAAATATTGCTTAATCCATAACCTAACATTAACAAAAAACCACTTGTTAATAACAGGATAAAAGGTTTAAGGGTCATTATCACACGCAATTCTCTTCTTTATATTTCGGGGATGGTTTCTACTGTATTTAACTGAATAAGACTTTTCAGAAAGATGATGTAACTCATCGCTCCGGTTGAAACTATTGAGACTACTATAAGCTCTATTTTCTATTTTCTATTTTCTATTTTCTATTTTCTATTTTCAGAATTAATTATTACTGCTCAACAGATAGCATTTGATACATAGCAGTAAGCTTATGTGATGGGTACTTGTAGTATCTGAAGTACCTAAACCCAGTTTACACTGTACCTTGGAGAAGGTTCAGTCTGCTTTTGTCATATTCAAAGAATCTCTTATAAGAAGCTGGATGAGAGCTACAACATAACTATCATTGAGCAATTTTCATGATAAGGATAGTCATACTTTTTAAGGCGCTTTGTGCCCCTGAGTGAGATAGGGAGCCATGATTAGAATTTATACTCTATGGCGCAATCGCCCCCCCCAGAATGAGATAGAAACTTAATTAATGATTAAAAAATGTGAAACTACTATTTGTCTAGCTTACATTTAAAAGTCAAAAATATGCGTCTATAGAATAGACGCATATAAACATGAAGTACTATGGGGAATAACACAACTGTTAAGCACTTAGTCAAACTTTTTTTTCTTGTCGTGGACATAACTCTTGGTGGAGTATTTTTCACTTGTACCACAATAAACTGAACTTAATATTGAGTCCTTTAAACCATCAATAATTTTTACTTCATCCGAGATAGCCAAATAGTCTCTAATCGTTTCAGCAATTTCTTCAATAATAATTTCAGGTTTATCTACGTTGTAACTCTTACCTAACTTTATCAATTGTTTTTTATCAGGAAAAAGTTTTGCACCATTAAGTTTTAGCGCCATTTTATTATCTATAGTGTCATAAATAAGTGTATGGGTAATATCATAAGGAGGCGTTAAAATGATATCTTTTCTGCTTTCTTCATATTGCACCGAAAAATTTTTAAGATGTGCATCACCATTCCCAATTAAGCAATTAAACACAATATATTTATACATACGCTTGAGCTGTACATCAGATTTAGTGAAAACATAAGTTGCCTTCATTAGCATTTCATAACTTGAATGATATTTTTCATCTCCTTGCTTCCCCATCAGCACAGTAAAATCTTCAATCCCTAAGCGTTTACCATCCACCTCATCAAACCGTTCAGTAATAAAGGTTTTCAAGTCATCTGAAAGCCAACATTGACTAGGTGCTAAATCGCAGGCTCTTGCCGCTTCCATACAAACATACTCGTTGACGGTAAGTAGCGGAAACTCATCGTCATAGGTTTTGATTATAAAGTCTTCTTGCTGCAACAAGCTACGCCCAATAGACGGTTTAGCCGTATCGTTAACGGCATTAACTAACACTTTTGGCTGCACACCTGACACCAACCCATTAAGATAATAACGCTCTAAGAGTTGATGAAAGAGGTTTTCTTTTCCTTTCCAATTGAGTATTTCATTTAGTGATAATTGACCGACATCCGTTTTTTCAATTTTACTGGCATAAGATAAATGTCCAATGCCATTATTCTGTTGTAGAGCAAGAAGATACATATCATTGACATTAACGTGGCGTCTTAGCTTTTCACTGATATAACGACGAACGTAACCTTCAGGTAGGTTCTGGCTAAATATGGGATGAAGTGCGCCATGATTATATGGCTCTTCTTGAGGATTCATTGTTAAAGAAACGGGACTTTGACTTGTATACTGATAAGCAAAATGACCTGGCTGAGTCAATTCGCCTGATTCCTTGCCAAAGGCTTTAACTTGGATATGATTAATTTTATTAGGCAACTCTGTCATTATTCATCTTCCTCAAATAAGCGAGAAAGATCATCTAATTGTGGTAAGTCATTTGGCTCTTCAATAATAGCAATCTTAAGCCCTAGTAGATCTAGGTATTTGCGTAGATATTTTATGCCGCCTGTGAATTGGCCTTTTTCCATCGCAATAATTTGATTTCGGCTTAACCCTGTTTGAGATGAAACATGTAGCTGCGTCCAGCCCCTGTTCTTTCTTTTAA
>CAJXUT010000204.1 GCA_913061365.1 uncultured Colwellia sp. | reverse complement strand
CTATCCTCTTCGTCGGCAGCGTCAGATGTGTATAAGAGACAGCTATATATCAATAGACTTGTAAACTGTTGTGACTTTAAAATTATTAAGCTATTAAACTAAATAATTCTGGTACTGTTTCTGGTTTCAAATGAATTGCATCAATATGATATGCTAAATTACTTATACCCTGTTCATTCGTTAACTGATAAACATCTAAAAAGCTAATTCCTTCATTTTGACACTCTTGAGACAATGTCTCATTAAGTAACTTTAAAACTTCCTTAAATTCAGCTTTGTCATGTTCTTCTAATAACTGTTCGATTTGAGATGGATGAGGAGCAGGCACGCCATATATAATAACTTCTATATTTTTTTCTACTGCTAACGCTTTCAATATTGATATATATTTTTGAATCATATGTTCAATAACAGTATTAAAATCTTTTCCTGATTTTTTGCAATAGGTAAATATCCCTTCATTTGAGCGACAGTCTATTTCTCCAAAGCCAATAACAACTTTACTGTCAATTGGTAGGCCGTTAAATAATGTTAATAAACTCTCTTTAAATTTATTATCACGCTCATTTATAATGTGGAACACTTTAGCGCCAAATACAAAGAGTGAGCGTACTTGATAATCTTCATTCTTATAGTTTATAAAAGTATTATTAGGTGCAAAACCATGAGATTCCGAAACAAAGTAAATATCTTTATAAGAAGTATTTTCTTTAGCGATATACAAAGATGGCTGTGCTTTTCTTATTTTAAACAACATTTTTAAATAGTTATGAAAAATGGCCATATTAGCCATATGCCTACTTTTATCTTTATATTGGTGAACAGCCTCACTAAGATGAATAGCTTGTTCCCCTTCTTCCGGATTATAAAACAACCAAAATAGCATTGCTTTACCAATAAGAATTTCACATAACTCGGGCTCTGATAATATAGTGCTCTGCAATGCAATGTCAGCTATTTCTAAGGCATCTTCGTACCGATGACGATACATAAATATCTTGAAGATATGCCAATAGGCAGCTCCTTTACTCTTGTCTAGCCCAAGAGACTTCAAAAAGACTTCAGTTGCGTTGTCAAATTTACCTTGTTCGGCCAAAAGCTCACCTAAATTCACATAAAAATCAGCTCTATTTCCTTCAAGTAAGATTGCTTTTTTATAATTATCTTCTGCTGATTGGAAATCACCAAATTTAGACTGACAGGTCGCTAAGTTATTGGTTGCTTCAGGCATTAATGGTTCAATACTTAATGCTTTACCAAAATACTTCTTTGCTTCTTTAAATTTACCTTGAGCAAAATAAATATTACCAATATTATTAAATGTTGATGCATGTTTATCATTTATTTTGATAGCTTTTTGAAAAGTCGTTAGCGCAATATCAAGTCGATTTAACGCCTGATAATTTAATGCTAACAACTGTAAGGCATTAAATAATTTAGGCTTCTTTTTTATTAATTCTTGAGATAGTTCTAATGACTGTTCAAATTCACCTTTTCTGTATAAAGCTTCTATTTTATTTATGTTATTTTTTATACTCATGATGAATAACCTTTATCCTTACCGATAATTTTATTATAAAAAAAAGGCTGAAATTTAACTTTCAGCCTTTCTTATATTAAGTAATACCTAGCCACCAATCAAGCTTATCGCTGCTTGTGGTATTTGGTTAGCTTGCGCTAAAATTGACGTACCTGCTTGTTGTAAGATCTGGTTTTTTGTCATGTTTGCAGTTTCTACTGCAAAATCAGTATCTTGAATACGGCTTCGTGATGCGGATACATTCTCTTGAATATTAGCTAAGTTACTGATGGTATGACCAAAACGGTTTTGGATAGCACCCAAGTCAGCCCTCTGTTCATCAACCTGCTTTAATGCCGCATCAATTGATTCTAAAGCAGCTTGCGCTCCAGTATCATCTGAGCCACTTATATCAATAGAACCAACGGCTGTACCACCTGTAGCACTACCATCTGTACCAAGAGCTACGGTAGTAGCAGTATCAAATGAACCACCATCAGAAGTTATACTACTCGCAATAGCAACTGTAGCTACTTCATTACTTGTTGAGAAAGTGATACTACCAGAACCATCTGATTCGGCTCTAATACCTAAGTTCCCAACATTATCATTAATAGCATCAATTACGTCATCAGTACCAGCACCAACAGCAAGAGCAAAATCTACTGACTTAATAGCACCATCATCATCGGTAACGGTAAAAGTAAGCGTTTCTGCCGCATCACCCACTTGAGTATTATTATAAGTAGTAATTGTCGCTGTTTGTCCTGCAACAGTACCTAAGTCAGATGCTTTCATACTTGTAAGGCTCATACTAATTGTTTCATTGGCATTAGCACCAACCTGAAAACTTTTTGTACCAAAGCTACCATCTAGTAATGTTTGATCACCAAACTTTGTTGTATCAGCTATTCGAGTTAATTCCTCTTGTAATGCTGATACTTCTTTTTGCAAAGCAGCTCTGTCTCCGCTTGAGTTAGAACCGTTAGCTGCTTGTAATGCTAACTCGCGCATACGTTGTAGAATATCAGTTGACGCTTGCATCGCGCCCTCTGCAGTTTGAGACATCGAGATACCATCATTCGCATTACGCTGCGCTACTGCTAAACCAGTAATCTGTGACGTTAAACGATTTGATATTTGTAAACCGGCAGCATCATCTTTAGCGCTATTAATACGCATACCTGATGATAAACGTTGCATTGCGGTCGCTAGTCCATCACCTGATTTTGTCAAATTACGCTGAGCGTTTAATGATGTGGTATTGGTTACTACTGATAAAGCCATAATAGTGCTCCTAATTTTTTAAATATTCTTTATGTTATTAGAAGCTTGTTAAAGCAAGCCTCTGCTTTTACGGTTAACCAAATGGATATATAACCTATTTGATTGTTAGTTAATTCAACCGACAAAAAATTTACTTTTGTTACTTCTGTAAGTTTACAAATGCAATTTTTTTGCCAACTTTAAAATTTAGATGTAATTGAATAATGATAAACCCTGTATTTGAGTAAAGGTTTGCTGAGATGCTTGTAAAGCTACTTTAGACTGTTCAAATTCAGCAATGGCTTTTGCAAAATCTAAGTCTTCTATGTTTGATTTACCAGTCGTTATATTAAGCTCTGTATCTAAGTGCCTGTTCTTCTGGCTTTCCAGTACTTGTAGGCGTATACCCGAGTCAGCTCTTTGCGAAGAAATATGAGTCATAACTGAATCAAGTTGATCAAGTATTGAGTTGTAATCTACTTGATGTTGTTTTTCTCCTGTACTGACAACACCTTTTTCAGCCCAGCTAATTGCATCATTGATAGTAGAAAAAATACTAATATTTTCCTCTTCTTTGATTGTAAAACTATCCCCCGGCAAAGGGTTGCCGCTTAAAGTGACGTCAATACCATCAAAGCTTATAGTATCTCCTGCTGTATGAGGTGCAGGTACAGCTGGTGGAATTGGAAACACAACACCTGCACTTCCTGTTACTGTTAAGCCATTAGTTACGGCATCAAAACTGAATGTATAATCATGTGGAAGCGCACTAGTATTGTATGTTCCTCTATCAATAATATTCGCACTCTCAACTGCAACACTTGAAGATTTACTAGTATAATCTGCACTAAAGTCACCGATAGTGTTTTTGATATCTAAAAAAACTTCATCGCCAGGTTGGTTTGTAGCTAAAGTTATATTTCTTGATATTTGTAATTCATTAACACCACCGTCACCGTTGTAACTAACAGAACCGTCAACTTGTTGACTAAAAGGTTGCTGCTCTGTTTGGTATCCTGAAAAAATATACTCACCCTGTTCGTCTTGAGTATTAGCAAGGTCTAACACTTGATCCAAACTATTTCTCATTTGGTTAGCGATTGCTTGAAGATCTTCATTTGACATACGACCGTTATTCGCCAGTATCATATCTTGCTTAAGTTGATCTAAAAGACTTTCAACATCTGCAAAAGCGACCTCTTGTAAGCTAGTATGATTTTCAGCCATGGTGATATTACGTTGGTATTTTTCAATATTTGATAAGCTTTCATTAAAGCCAGCTAACGTGCCATATTGAACGGCATCATCTTTTGCCGTCATAACTCGTTTGCCACTCGATATATGTATCGATTGCTCATTAACATCAGACGTTTTATTCGTCATTTGCAATGAGCTTTGCTGATAAAATTGTACTGTTGAAACTCTCATAATTTAGTCCCTATCTAACAGCCGATAATATGGTGTCAAAAATTGTGTTAGCGGTGGAGATAATCTGAGAAGCAGCTTGATAGGCTTGTTGATATTTTAATAAATTTGCAGCTTCTTCATCGAGGTTTACACCTGATGTTGATTGATTACGATTAAATGCTTGTGTAAATAAGGCCTGTGCGGTGTCAGCAACCAAGCTAGCATTGCTCGCTTTTGCACCAACCCTTGAGGTACTAATAGCTAAACTTTGATTAAATGTTTCTCTTTTACCATTAGTAATACTCTGTTCTTGAGTTTTTGCCATAGCAACTGCATTGTTACCATTACCCACACCAAAGGCATCGCCAATGGTAAACTCTTCTCTAGCATTCGTACCAGACCCTACGAGGTTACCTTTTATTTCTATTTGAAATGCAGGAGATCCTGGCGGTAAGTCAACCAATGCACTTTCACCAGCAAGATAACTACCTGTAGCAATTGTTGCTGCAGGTGGAGGGTTTGCACTATCAAATACTCGATAAGTAAATGTTCCAGCTGAGCTTTCGTAAACATCAACAGTTAAGCCCGTATTTGGGTTATCAATGTATGATCTTGCCGCCTCAGGGTCCGTGACATTAGAAATACTAACCTCACCATCACTGACATTGTGTGAAGATGCCGCAACAGATACTGCAGTACTCGCTGCAATCGCATCACCATCAGTTAACGTAACATTCATAAAAGCGCTACTGTTTTTAGTTGGTATAATGATAAAAGAATCATCATTTGCCGGTGCTCCACTGGTTTCTATAAATTCAAAACCAAAAGAAGTAGCATGGGTTCCTGTGCCCATAGCACCTAGATCTTCACTTTCTCCTGTGCTCATATTTTTTATGGTATAGATAGAGCCATTGTACCTAACCTCAAATTCATCCGTTGGGAGTATTGATATATCGGTTATATTAACTTTTGCTTGTAAATTACCTGTATTAGAAGATGGCGCAGATACTCGCCCTTGCTGTAGAGCCGTAGTATTAATATCAGTAAATATATTGGCGCCTTGTTTAGCATTTAGATCTAATCCACTAGCTTGACTATCATTCAATGTTGAAGAAAGCGCCATTGCCAACCTATCCATTTCATTTTGTACTTCAGATAGGTGCTCATCTCTAAACTCAATACTAGCCCCCAACGAACCACCTAATGTTGCACTGTCTATAGAGACACTACTATTTGGACCTACTAAAACTAATTGTGTTTTTAATGGATCAGGATCGCCCGCTTTAACTTGAACTGTCATGGGTGTGATACCAGCAACTAATGTTGTGCCTTGACCAACCATAACTGACATAACACCATTTTGATCTATGACGGTATTTACGCTGGTATACTCACTTATTTCGCTAACTAGCTGATCACGTTTATCAAGTAAATCATTTGGTTGACCGCCTTGATTTGAACCTTGCGAATGCAAAATGGTTTCATTGATTTTGGCTAGTTCAATGGATATTTCAGAAATTCGAGTAACTACTTGATCTACTTCACCGTTAACCGATGTTTTCATTTTATCAAAGTTATCACTGAGATCTTGAAAATCACTGCTTAGGGTTTCAGCTTGGGTGAGTACGATGCTACGTAAACCAGCATCATTTGGGTTATCAGCAATACTGTTGAATGTTTTATATAGCTCATCAATAGAGGTTACAATTGCATTTCCCGAGGTAGCCATTATTTGATCAAGCTGTGTCAATTTGTTTTCTAGTGAGTCAGCATTTCCTAAATTACTCTTGTTTATCAGTTGTTCTTTATAAGAAAATTGATCGTAAACACGAGTAATATCTTGAATGTAAGTACCTGTACCAACATAATTAGAGCCGTCTGAAAAACCTAAAGAAGCATTTTGCTCGGCTCGTTGTCGCGTATACCCTTCAGTATTAACATTAGAAATATTATGACCAGTTGTTGCCAGTTGCTGTTGAGCAGCTAGTAAACCGCCCACACCCACTTGATATAAACCCACTGACATAATATTGCCTCCTATACCAAAACCGAGGGGAAAAAGTCATCCCAGTTCTGCTATACACTCACGATAAAAATACTTTATAAAGAATTTCAGCAACAAATATCTAGCTGATCGCCTTATGGCATAATTCTTCCCAAACTTGCTCAGAATAAATGATTGAGCTGATTTATTTAGCTAATAGGTTAGTAACCGTTTTCAATGTGCCTAAAATCTTGTCAGCATATTGAGGATCAGTTGCATAACCTGCTTTCTGTAAACCTTGCAGGAAATGTTCCACATTGCCAGAACCTTGCAATGCATCTTGGTAGCGTTCGCTAGAGGAAAGGAAGTTTACGTAGTCGTCAATACTATCTTTAAGGGTTTCGTACATTCTAAATGGCTCTGATTTTTTAATCATAGCGCCTTGTTCGAACTCTAGAGTATCTTTAGTTATTTTATCGCCAGCCCAGCGTGAATCAGCCTTAATATCTGTCTCTTATACACATCTGACGCTGCCGACGAAGAGGATAGTGTAGATC
>CAJXUT010000203.1 GCA_913061365.1 uncultured Colwellia sp. | reverse complement strand
AGATCTACACTATCCTCTTCGTCGGCAGCGTCAGATGTGTATAAGAGACAGTATATACACATGGTTTTTTTAAAGATTTACATAAAGAGAGTAGATACTACAATAGCTAAGGTAGAAGAAATAGTACAAAAAGGCTACAAAAATTAGTACTAAAGTTACGTTGGCGTAAACTTCAATTTGAGTTAGGGTATAGGGTAACTTGTAAAAATATTATCTTTTTTCCCTTATGGAGAGTGCAATGTCTATTTCTGATCCCGTCGTAATCGTTTCCGCTTTAAGAACACCTATGGGTGGCTTTAGTGGCTGTTTAGCTAGTACTAGCGCCACTGAACTTGGTGCTACAGCAATAAAAGCGGCTGTAGAACAAGCAAATCTAACTAGTGACCAGGTTGATGAAGTTATCATGGGTTGTGTATTACCAGCTGGTTTAAAACAAGCACCAGCTAGACAAGCATCTATTGCTGCCGATTTAGCTTTGTCTACAGTTTGTACTACGATTAACAAAGTTTGTGGTTCAGGTATGAAAGCAGCAATGCAGGCACATGATGGCTTACTTGCTGGTTCAATTGAAGTTGCTATTGCTGGTGGTATGGAGAGTATGAGTAATGCTCCTTACCTATTACCAAAAGCAAGAGCCGGTATGCGTATGGGTCATGGTCAAGTACTTGATCACATGATGCTTGATGGTTTAGAAAATGCTTATGATGGTATTTCAATGGGTTGTTTCGCACAAGAAACGGCTGATGAAAGTGCTTTCACTCGTGAGCAAATGGATGAATTTGCGATTAGATCATTAGCACGTGCAAATGATGCGATTGAATCAGGTGCATTTAAAAGCGAAATTGCGCCAGTTACATTTGTTAGTCGTCGTAAAGAAGTAACTATTGATACAGATGAGCAGCCAGGTAATGCTCGTCCAGACAAAATTCCTTCACTAAGACCTGCATTTAAAAAAGACGGTACAATAACTGCTGCTAACTCTAGCTCTATTTCAGATGGTGCTGCTGCTTTAGTTATGATGAAATTATCAACAGCAAAAGCACGTGGTTTAACACCGCTTTGTAAAGTTGTGGCACATACTACTCATGCACAAAAACCTGCTGAATTTACTATTGCTCCTGTTGGCGCAATGAATAAGTTGTTAGATAAAGCCGGTTGGAATGTAAATGATGTTGATTTATTTGAAATCAATGAAGCATTCGCTATGGTTACTATGCTTGCTGTTAAAGAAATGGATTTAGATATTAACAAAGTAAATGTTAATGGTGGTGCTTGTGCGTTAGGTCATCCTTTAGGTGCAAGTGGTGCGCGTATTATGGTAACGCTTATTCATGCATTGAAAAACAAAGGTTTATCTAAAGGTGTAGCATCACTTTGTATTGGTGGTGGTGAAGCAACAGCTATTGCAGTTGAAATGCTTTAAGCAATCATAATTAGAGGTGTGCTTGTCTTGAGCAATCACCTCTTTTAATGACCATATTGGGATTGTCGATATTGTGTGGGTGACAATCCCATTATTTTTTTAAAAAGACGTGAAAAATAATAAGGATCGTCGTAGCCAATTTGTAATGCAACATCTTTCACTGAAATGTTTGATTCATCTAGTAACTTACAAGCATGTTTTATTTTAAGTTCTAAGAAGTAGCGTATTGGACTAACTCCCGTATGTTGTAAAAACTTCTTTGAAAAGTAAAACTTTGACAACTCAAGTGAATCTGCAATTTGTTGTAAATTTATTTTTTGACTAATATTCTCTTCCATAAAACTTGTTACTTTAGACAAATTAAAGTCTTGTTTTAACTGCTCTAGTTTACTTGGACTATTAACAGTAAATAAAGCAAACATCTTTTTTATAATGTTAGATGCAAGAATGAAAGAACTTAATTGGTAACTTTTATTTCTTGTTGCAAGTAACTGTTCAAATTCATCAATAAATGCAGCTTGATTTGATATATTCAAAATCAAATTTGAATTATTTACACCAATAAAATCCATGAACTGTTCAAATAAGTGTCCTTCTATATGAACCCAGTAAATTGACCATGGATCATTAATACTTGACTTGTATTGATGTTCTACTCCTTTAGGTAAAAAAAGTACATCTCCTTTTTTTATGGTTCCTTGGCAAGTAGGTGTACTAAATTGTCCTACGCCATCAAAACAAAATATAACCAAATTATCAGTATGGTTGTGCCTTTTAGTGTAATGATTACTTGCTGAAATATACTTACCAAAAGATGAAGGATAAAGTCCTCGGCTTAATATATTTAATGCTAACTGTTTAATTAATGGCTTGGGAATTAGGTATCTAATACTATTCTTAGGTAGTGGCCAATTAGATGCAGTACTCATTTGTGAACCTCTTGTTGATATAGCAAGATAATCCATCAAAGTGGCAAGTTAATCAATGTATTTCTAATCTTTTATTTGTTTTAATCAGTGTATGCACTATTAATTTGTTTGAGTATATTAGCAACGCTTACTCGAAACATTGTATTTTATCAGTGATAGATGTAGGTATATTTATATTTACGTACACCTTTTAATTAACTCAGATATTTAGGGATTTAATGTGAATTTTGATTTAAACGAAGACCAGCAAATGTTTGCTGATCTTGCTAAGCAATTTAGCGATAGTGAATTATTACCTAATGCCGCAAAGTGGGATCAAGAACATATATTCCCGACTGATATTATTGCCAAAGCCGGTGAACTTGGTTTTTGTGGTTTATATTCACCTGAAGATGCCGGTGGTTTAGGCCTAAGTCGTTTAGATTCGTCTATTATTTTCGAACAATTAGCGATGGGTTGTACTGCGACTACTGCAATGATGACTATTCACAATATGGCTACGTGGATGATTGCTACTTGGGGTAACGAGGCGACGAAAGAAACTTGGTGTCCATCACTTGTTTCAGGTGAAAAGCTTGCTTCTTATTGTTTAACTGAACCGGGTTCAGGATCTGATGCGGCTTCATTAAGTACTTCAGCCAAAAAAGATGGTGATCATTATATTGTTAATGGTTCTAAGGTCTTTATTTCAGGTGCAGGTTCTACAGCCGTTTTAGTGGTAATGGTTCGTACTGGAGAAGCTGGTCCTAAAGGCATCTCTGCACTAGCTATACCTGCTGATTTAGATGGTATTGTTTACGGCAAAGCTGAAGAAAAATTAGGTTGGAATTCCCAACCTACACGTCAAATTACCTTTGATAATGTAAGAGTGCCTGTTGAAAACTTATTAGGTAGCGAAGGTGAAGGTTTCTCAATGGCAATGAAAGGGCTTGATGGCGGCCGAATCAACATTGCTACTTGTTCTATTGGTACTGCACAACAAGCATTAAATGCTGCTATGGGTTACATGCAAGAGCGTGAACAATTTGGTAAGCCAATTGCTGCTTTTCAAGGTTTACAATTTAAACTTGCGGATATGGCAACAGAGCTTGTAGCTGCCCGTCAAATGGTGCGTTTAGCTGCTTATAAATTAGATAAGAATGATCCTGAGAAAACAGCTTACTGTGCAATGGCTAAACGTTTTGCAACCGATATTGGTTTCCAAGTTTGTGATGCTGCATTACAAATTCATGGTGGCTACGGTTATATCAAAGAATATCCACTAGAGCGACACTTTAGAGACGTACGTGTTCATCAAATACTTGAAGGCACCAATGAAATAATGCGAGTTATTATCGCTCGTCGTTTATTAACTGAAGGCGCGGGTCAACTTTTATAACCTGACTATTTGCTGATTCAGTACAAATAAATATAAAAATATAAATAAAAAGAGAACAAGAATTATGTCTGATTATTCATCACAATTTTTAACAGTAGAAGTAACGGATCACACAGCGACGGTTACTTTTAATAATCCTCCTGCCCATACATGGACGCAACAAAGCTTAACTGATTTACGTGACTTGGTTTTAGCGCTAAACGAAGATAAAAATATTTATGCATTAGTGCTTACTGGTTCAGGCGATAAGTTTTTCTCAGCAGGTGCAGATTTAAATGTTTTTGCTGAGGGCTGTAAAACCGTGGCTAAAAATATGAGTGATATTTTTGGTGAAGCTTTCGAAACCTTATCTAAATTTCGTGGTGTTTCTATTTCAGCGATCAATGGTTATGCCATGGGTGGCGGTTTAGAAGTGGCACTGGCATGTGATATTCGTATTGTTGAAGATCATGCAGTAATGGCATTACCAGAAGCAACCGTTGGTTTGTTACCTTGTGCTGGCGGCACACAAAACCTATCAATACTTGTTGGTGAGGGTTGGACTAAACGTATGATTTTATGTGGTGAACGTATTGATGCCGCAACATCTTTACGTATTGGCTTAGCTGAAGAAGTTGTTGCTAAAGGTGAAGGTAAAGCAACAGCAATAGCACTTGCTGCTAAAGTTGCAAAACAAAGCCCTGTTGCTGTTTCTGCGTGTAAAACTCTTATTCAAAAAAATAGAGAAATGCCAATATCACAAGCATTACCACAAGAACGTCAAGCATTCATCGACTTATTTGATTCAGAAGATCAAAAAGAAGGTGTTCAAGCATTCTTAGATAAACGTAAGCCTGTTTGGAAAAACAAATAGCTGAACAATAAAGGTTAGGTAGGAATTTTATATGACTCAAGTAGTTAATTTTTCAGAGATAAATTGTGCTAATGGCAAAAAGATTGCTGTTATTACTTTAAACTCACCAAAATCATTAAATGCGTTAGGCATGGATATGATTGCTTTGATATACCCAAAACTTCAGCAATGGAAAACTCAAGATGATATCGCTGCCGTATTTCTTCAGGGCGAAGGTGAAAAGGCTTTCTGTGCTGGTGGTGACATTGTCTATATGTACAATGACATCATAGCTGATAAAGGAAGCTATTCTCCAGGCGTTGAAAAGTATTTCACCACAGAGTATGAACTTGATCACTATATTCATACCTACAATAAGCCATTCATCGTATGGGGAAATGGTATTGTAATGGGTGGTGGACTTGGCCTCATGGTTGGTGGCAGTCACCGAATTGTTACGGAAAGCTCACGCATTGCGATGCCAGAAATTAGTATTGGTTTATATCCTGATGTGGGCGGTAGCTACTTCTTAAATAAAATGCCTAATAATTGTGGCATGTTTTTAGGCTTAACAGGCGCATCAATAAATGCAGCAGATGCAAAGTATTGCCATTTAGCCGATTATTTTGTCGCAAGTGAAAGTAAAAACGCATTGATTGAACAATTAGGGCAAGTCGATTGGCAAGATTCAGTCGAACTTAATCATGAATTACTTTCAAACCTTCTTGTAACGGTCGAACAAAACTCAATAAGTCAATTACCTGAATCCAAGTTGAGTGAACATGAAGCATTAATAAAAGAGATAACTAGTGCTGATAATTTAGCATCAATTGTTGATGGTATTTTATCTGTTGAAACTGAAGATAAATGGTTTAGCCGTGCACAAAAATCACTTAAAAGTGGTAGTCCATTAAGTGCTTCACTTACTTTTCAGCAAATAAAAGCAGGCGCATCACTTTCATTAGCAGATTGCTTTCGTATGGAATTAAACCTATCTGTTAAGTCAGGTAAATTTGGTGAATTTTCTGAAGGTGTAAGAGCATTATTAATCGATAAAGATTATTCACCACAATGGAGTTTTTCTTCGTTAGAAGCCGTAGATAAAAAAGTCATTGATTGGTTTTTTGAATCTAAATGGTCACAAGAACAACACCCATTAGTTCACTTGGGTCGTTAGTACAATTTTAACTTTGTTAATTGAAGTCATTTTTAAATAATTATAAGGAAAGAACAATGGCGAACATCGCATTTATAGGCTTAGGAAATATGGGTGGCCCAATGGCCATTAATCTTGTTAAAGCAGGGCACGATGTATGTGTTTTTGATTTATCAGAAGCGGCTGTAGCACAAGTGGTTGCAGAAGGCGCAACGACACAAAGTAGTGCAACTGATTGTGTTAAAAACGCTGAGTTTATCATCTCAATGTTACCTGCAGGTAAGCATGTTGATAGTGTTTATCTTTCACCTGAAACAGGTTTAATTAACTATATTAGCAAAGGTAGTGTTGTAATAGACTCTTCAACTATTGATGCGGCTACTTCTTGTAAAGTTGCAGCAGCTCTAGCAGCACAAGGCATAAACTTTGTTGATGCGCCAGTATCTGGTGGTGTTGGTGGTGCAGTTGGCGGTACGTTAAGCTTTATGGTTGGTGGTAGCAGCGAAGAATTTAATCGTGTAGAACCAATTTTGAATGCAATGGGGAAAAATATTTTTCATGCAGGCGATCACGGTGCAGGGCAAATAGCTAAGGTATGTAACAACATGCTACTTTCTGTGCTAATGGTTGGTACAAGTGAAGCGCTACAATTAGGTATTACTAATGGTTTAGACCCTAAAGTACTTTCTAATATAATGAGCAAAAGCTCAGGTAGCAACTGGACGCTTGATGTTTATAATCCTTGCCCAGATGTAATGGAAAATGTTCCTTCATCAAATGATTATCAAGGTGGATTTATGGTAGATCTTATGGCAAAAGATTTAGGTCTTGCTATGGATACTGCTGTTCAAAGTCAATCATCAACTCCGATGGGTGCATTAGCACGTAACTTATTTGCTATGCATGCAGCATCAGGAAATGGTGGCAAAGATTTTTCAAGTATATTTAATTTGTTCAATAAATAGTCTGTTGCACTTTAATATCTGTCTCTTATACACATCTCCGAGCCCACGAGACGTAGAGGAATCTCG
>CAJXUT010000202.1 GCA_913061365.1 uncultured Colwellia sp. | reverse complement strand
CAACAGATATCACAGGTGCTGTAGAGCTTCCTGAAGGTGTTGAAATGGTAATGCCTGGCGACAACTTGAAGTTTGTTGTTGAGCTAATCAACCCAGTAGCGATGGACGAAGGTTTACGTTTCGCAATCCGTGAAGGTGGTCGTACTGTTGGTGCTGGTGTTGTATCTAGCATTTTAGATTAATTGATATTTAATTTACGCTAGAGTTTGCGTTAACTGCATTGGAAGTACTCATTGACTAACGTCAACTCCGTGCTTCCGCTTTGCTAACACTTCATCTAGCATTAAATTATTTAATCAATGATTTTTGAAAGGTCGTTTCCTGATTTATTTAGGGCACGGCCTTTTTTGTTTTCGTAGATTCATTATTGTTTGAGGAAAAAGTATGTCTTGGCAGCCAACACTAACGTGGGAATATGCACAAAAACGTGCACAAATTTTACAAGAAATCCGCCAATTTTTCTTTGAACGAAATGTAATAGAAGTAGAAACACCTGCTTTGTCATTAGGTACTGTTACAGACGTACATTTAGAAGGGTTTTCATGTCGATATGATTTTTTAAGTCATTGTTCTGAAGATCAATCTGTTAATGTGTATTTACAAACATCACCTGAATTTCATATGAAACGTTTACTTGCTTCAGGCTATGGTTGTATTTATCAAATAGCGAAAGCGTTTCGTCATGAACAGGCTGGTCGATTTCATAATCCTGAATTTACGATGTTAGAGTGGTACCGAGTAGGGTTCAATCACTTTGAGCTAATGAAGGAAGTAGCTGAACTATTTAAAGTTATTCTAAAATGTGAAGAGCCGACACAAATAACATATCAACAATTGTTTATCAATTTAGTTGCAATTGATCCCCTTACAGCCAACATAAAAGATCTAATCGCTATTATTGAAGATAATGGCAAGCTAAGCGATTGGCTAACCTTAGAGCAAGATAATGATATTTTATTACAATTCATATTTAGTGAGATAATTGAACCTACAATTGGAAATATTACACCATGTTTTGTTTATGATTTTCCTAAGTCACAAGCATCTTTAGCTAAAATTTCCCCAGAAGATAATCGGGTTGCAGAACGTTTTGAATGCTACTTTAAGGGTGTAGAATTGGTAAATGGATTTAATGAATTAACGAGGAGTGAAACACAATATGAACGATTTCAAGAAGATAATAAGCGACGTGAAGAAAAAAACTTACTAACAAAACCAATAGACAAACATTTTATTACTGCTTTATCTCAAGGGTTGCCTCAATGCTCGGGAGTTGCTTTAGGAGTAGATCGTTTAGTAATGCTAGCATTGGAAGCACAGCATATTGAGCAAGTAATTAGCTTTCCAATTGAAAACAGTTAAAAGCTATTAAGTTATTTTTAAATCTAATGTTATAGTATATCAATTGTGATAGTATAGCATCTTAGTTAATCAAAATTTTTAACACTTTTTGTGGATTGGTCATGTTAGATAGAATAGGTATTACCGCAACTTCTCTTTGTGCATTACATTGCATTCTTTTACCTATACTCTTACCTATATTACCTTTAGTAGGTTTAAGCTTCTTAGCTGATCACGCATGGGAACATGTTTTTTTATTGATGACAGGTGCCTTAGGTACAGTAGCATTGTTTTCTGGCTATAAACGTTATCATAAACAACTATATCCTTTTTATTTACTGTACTTAGGTGTTGCCTTGTACTGGATAAAACATGATTTTTCTGAAGCATTAGAACCATTTTTTATTATTGGTGGCGCTAGTTTAATTATTGCTGCTCACTTTATTAATATCAAACTGTGCAATAACTGTAAGCAATGTGATGATGAATCATGTGTTTCGTAATTGGAACAAAAATATCCCAATTACGAATATCATTTATATTAAATATTTAACTCTTTAAGCTTTCTAGTTAGCGTATTTCTTCCCCAGCCAAGCTTTTTAGCTGCATCCTGTTTGTGTCCTTGAGTAAATAATAACGCTCGTTCAAGCATGATTTTCTCAAATTCAGGTTGGGCTGTATCCAAAATAGCACTTCCTCCCTGAGCTAGCTCTTGATCCATCCAATCACTTAATGCACCTTGCCAAGAAGATGATTGAGACGTTATTTGTACAGGCTTCTGAGTTAATTCACTTGGTAAGTCTTCTTGTAAAATTTCTTGACCGCTTGCCATCACCGTTAGAAAGCGACAGATATTTTCAAGCTGCCTAACATTGCCTGGCCACTGAGACTTTCTCAAAATAGTATCTGCAGCTTTGCTTAAAGTTTTGGGCTCTACACTTAATTCATTAGCGGCTTGTTTCAAGAAGTGCTGACTTAATTGAGAAATGTCTTCACGTCTTTCGCGTAAACTAGGTAAATGAATACGTATAACATTAAGGCGGTGAAATAAATCTTCACGAAATTCGCCATCAGTAACTCTATCTTCTAAATTCTGATGAGTAGCAGCGATAATACGAACATCTACTTGTACTGGAGAATGACCACCAACACGATAGAATTGGCCGTCTGATAAAACTCGTAATAAACGTGTTTGAATTTCTAAAGGCATATCACCAATTTCATCTAGAAATAGTGTGCCACCATGGGCTTGTTCAAAGCGTCCTTGACGTACAGCATTAGCCCCAGTGAAGGCTCCTTTTTCATGGCCGAATAGTTCAGACTCGATTAAGTCCTTAGGTATTGCTGCCATATTTAATGGAATAAATGGAGCTTGCTTTCTTGGGCTATGGGAATGTAACGCATGGGCTACTAACTCCTTTCCGGTACCGGATTCACCATTAATTAATACACTAATACTAGAGCGAGATAGACGGCCAATAGTACGAAACACTTCTTGCATGGCAGGCGCTTCGCCAATTAAACCAGCAGCAAGTGGTGCTTTATCTTTTTGCTGACGTTTCACATTTTGTTCGCGAGCATGACTTAGCGCCCGTTTTGTTAATGTGATAGCTTCATCCATATCAAATGGTTTAGGTAAATATTCAAAAGCACCACCTTGATATGCACTAACGGCACTGTCTAGATCTGAGTGGGCAGTCATTATAATCACGGGAATATTGGGGAAATCTTTACTAATAGAGTTTAATAAATTCATTCCATCAATGTCGGGCATACGAATATCTGAAATTATAACTTCGGGCTGATCATGGGCTAAAGCAAGCAATAAGTTTTTTGCACTTTCAAACGATGCAGTACTAATATTGGCACCAACAAAGGCTTTTTCTAAGACCCAACGAATTGAGCTATCATCATCAACTATCCATACTTGCTCAGTTATCATTTTATTCTCTCTAGTGAGTGTTTAAGTTGGCGCTTTAGCCTGCTTATTTTAATGTTTATTGTGTTAAAGGTAACAAAATTACGAAAGCGGTATGTCCTGGTCGGCTATGACATGATAACTTTCCATCATGTTGATTTATCAACGTTTGTGCTATTGATAAACCAAGGCCAGTACCGTTGGAGCGGCCGGACACCATTGGATAAAAGAGTGTGTCTTGTATCTCAGAGGGAATACCTGGGCCATCATCAATAATACTAATTTTTACCGCGAGTTTAATGAGTTTACCGTTGACTGTTTTATTACTAGCAATACGAGTTTTAAGTGTGATTTTATGGTGCTTTTCTATAGCCTGAATTGCATTGTTTACAATATTTAATACCGCTTGTTGTATTTTTTCTTGGTCACATTTAATTAGCGGAATAGAGGGATCGTAATCTCGTTTTAGCAATATTTCTTGTTCATTAGAGTAGTTGATTACCTGACAAACTTTTTCTAATACGGAATGAATATTATGGTTCTCAAGTAAAGGTAATTGGTTTGGACCAAGTAAACGATCGACTAAATTTGTTAGCCGATCTGCTTGCTCAATAATCATGTCAGTATATTCTTGCTGACTTGTATTTAACTCTTTACTGAGCAATTGTGCTGCGCCACGAAGACCACCTAAAGGGTTTTTGATCTCGTGTGCCAACCCTTTTATTAAATCTCGTGCTGCAATTGATTGCTGCTGTTGGAATACTTCTAGACTTATTTGCTTTTGTTTATCAATTTGTTTGAATTCTAACAAGACATGGGGCTCTCTGTTGAACTCAACAGCGGAAGCGGTAATTTCAGCTGTAAATCGGTGATTCTCATTTAGTTCTATTACAATGTCGCTATCAGTTAATTCTTGTCCGGTAGTCAGTAACTGTTCTAATCGAGATTTACTGATTGATGTATTAGTGAAAATTAACTCGAATGAAGCTCCGTATAGTTTATGCAAACTTTTGATGAGTAAAGCCTCAGCAGCCGGATTTGCATAACAAATTGTTAAGTTTTGATCGAGAATCAGTACGGCAGTAACAAGCTGATTGGCTAAGTTATGCTGATATTGTAGTTTAAGTTGTTGAATATCTTTTCTGTGATGCAACATAATGTCTCATACCTATACTAAAGATGCACCAAAATAGTGCGTCGTTTTTAGTATATTCTAGAAAAATTTTATTTGCAGCGCTATTTAGGCTAATTTACTGAAGAACGGTGCATATAAAACGTTATTGCTTCAGATAATGCAATAACCTTGCCCTTTTCATTCAGTAGTTCCATTTTTATTTGGTGTTCACCACGATCTATATTGCGTAATGAAAACATGGTGTGTGTTTGAGGTGTTGAGTGAGGTTTGTTGTCGAGTATTAATTGTACTTTTAGACCACGTTTAAATATAGGTTTAATGCCACCTCTAATAAAAACTGATCCTGTATTGTCTCTAATAGTTGAATTATTTCTCGGTTGATTTATTTCAACTTGGTATTCTTCTGCAATTTTTTTACTTTTAATATCTAATATTTGGGTTTCAATATGAGGAGACTTTACTACGCTTCCTTTTTTAGGTTTAATTTCTTCTGCACCAGGTCTAGGGGTGTCAGAATAAACTAATACACCTTTTTCATTTCTCCATACATAAATCTTAGCAGAGCTACTGTAAACAGGAGCTGCAATAGATAAAAGTAGTAATGTAAAAAGTAAGTTTCTAATCATAGTAAAGTTAAGTATATCTTCTTCCGTTAGATATTTCCAAACACGATAAAATTATCAATGAGAGTCTTTATAATCTATACAAAAAAGATCTCCTTTACCACATAAAGTTCATTTAGCTTGAATTTTTTCCAAAAAAAAGCTCACCTAAGTGAGCTTTCTATACCATTGAATTTTAGCGATTAAACGCTGTAGTATAGGTCAAATTCTAATGGATGAGTTGTCATGTTAATAAGTTGAGACTCTTCACGCTTAATAGCAATGTAAGCATCAATCATATCTTTATCCATAACACCACCAGCTGTTAAGAATTCATAATCAGCTTCTAAGCTTTGAAGTGCGTCTTCAAGTGATGTAGCAACTTGAGGAATAGATGCAGCTTCTTCAGCAGGTAAGTCATATAAATCTTTATCCATAGCATCGCCAGGATGGGTTTTGTTTTTAATACCGTCAATACCAGCCATTAATAATGCACTGAATGCTAAGTATGGGTTTGCAGCTGGATCTGGGAAACGAGCTTCAATACGCATTGCTTTAGGAGATGGTACTAGTGGAATACGGATTGATGCAGAACGGTTACGTGCAGAGTATGCAAGCATAACTGGTGCTTCAAAGTGAGGAACTAAACGCTTGTAAGAGTTAGTTGATGGGTTAGTAAAGGCATTTAACGCTTTAGCATGCTTGATGATACCACCAATGTAGTAAAGAGCTGTCTCAGATAAACCGCCGTACTTGTCACCAGCAAATAAGTTCACGCCATCTTTAGCAAGAGACATATGAACGTGCATACCAGTACCGTTATCACCAACAATTGGCTTAGGCATAAAGGTTGCTGTTTTACCGTATGCATGTGCTACGTTATGAACAACATACTTGTAAATTTGAACTTCATCTGCTTTTTTAACTAAAGTGTTAAAACGACAAGCAATTTCGTTTTGTCCACAAGTAGCAACTTCATGGTGATGTGCTTCAACTACTAAGCCCATATCTTCCATAACTAAACACATGGCAGAACGTAAATCTTGTGATGAATCAACTGGTGCAGTTGGGAAATAACCACCTTTAACACCTGGACGATGTCCTGTGTTGCCTTCTTCGTATTCAGTACCTGAATTCCATGCAGCTTCTTTATCATCAATTTTATAAAAAGAACCGCTCATATCTGTGTGGAAACGAACATCATCAAAAACGAAGAATTCTGGTTCTGGACCAACTAATACATCGTCAGCAATGCCAGCACTACGTAAATATTCTTCAGCACGGTTTGCAACTGAACGAGGGTCACGGCTATAACCTTGCATTGTGCTAGGCTCTAAAATATCACAACGAACATTTAATGTAGGTGTTTCTGCAAATGGGTCTAAAACTGCAGTTGACGCATCAGGCATCATAACCATGTCTGATTCATCAATACCTTTCCAGCCTTCAATTGAAGAACCATCAAACATTTTTCCTTCTTCAAAGAAATCTTCAGTCATTTGATGATGAGGAATTGAAATGTGTTGCTCTTTACCTTTTGTATCAGTAAAACGAAGGTCGATAAATTTAATATCATGCTCTTCAATTAAATCGAATACTGCTTGTGACATTTTGTCTCTCCAGTGAAGTTAATTCTAAATTTTAGTTAAATCTGTAAGTAATTAAATACTAACAGGCATTTTAAATATAGTCATGAACAATATACTCCCAAGACTCTCACAATACGGCGATGAATTGGGTTAGTTTATTCAGTGTGCTTATAATGACTATCGTTATAGCTAAAATCGTGCCAACTATTAAGTCTGTCTCTTATACACATCTCCGAGCCCACGAGACGTAGAGGAATCTCGT
>CAJXUT010000201.1 GCA_913061365.1 uncultured Colwellia sp. | reverse complement strand
TATCCTCTTCGTCGGCAGCGTCAGATGTGTATAAGAGACAGCTCTTGGCCACCATCTTCATTGCAATTAATCATTAAACGAAAACCACTTTCATCAATTCCTTCTTGCTTAGCGAGTTTTTTTGCTACCGTTATCATGCGCCCCATGGTTAATTCATCAGCATCAGTAACATCATTAATTGTTGGTATATGCTTATTCGGCACAATTAAAATATGAGTATTTGCTCGCGGTGCTATATCTCTAAAAGCACTAACTAAGTCATCTTGATATAAAAGTGGGGTTGGAATTTCTTGTCTAATAATTTTAGAAAAGATAGTTTCTTCTGTCATAAGTTACTCATGGGATTAGGATATTTATCAATAGTCTACGCCAAAATAAATATCGACTAAACAATTTTCATGTTTTTTAGATAAATATTCATGATGCAATCACTTTTGTTGACCTTAATCAACACGGAGTAAGCTAATAATATGACATGCTAACGCTATTGATTATTTAACTTTTTTATCCAACTCGTGTAGGTACTAATATGGAAATAGATTTTAGCGAGATAAACTATCTACAAGACCCAAGTTGGCAAGATTTACATGCTGATTACGAGCAGTTTTTATTATCAATGACAGGGCCAACCGTTATTGATATTACGGGCGTAGAAACAAAAAAATGTCGTGTTATTACAACACTCTTACAAGGTAGTGAACCTTCAGGTTTAATTGCATTACATCGTTGGTTAAGTACTCGGGATACAAGTGAGTTACCTCAAACTAATTTACGCTTTATTATTTGCTCTGTTGAAGCAGCATGCATTAAACCGCTACTGTCTAAACGATTTATTGATGGAAGTAAGGATATAAACCGTTGTTTTGGTAAACTTTCAGTTGATGAAAATATTTCACAAGAACATGACGGTTGTTATGAAAGAGCACAGCTGATTGAAAAAGCAGTGCAAGAGGTCAATCCTGAAGTGGTGATCGATCTTCACAATGCCGCAAGTCCATGCCCTACTTTTGCTGTTAGCTCTGTCATTACACCAGATACCATTTCAATAGCGTCGTTATTCTGCCAAACAATAATACTGTCAGGTTTGCAGCTTGGTTCATTGCTTGAGCAAAAATTCTCTTGTCCTACAATTACTATCGAGTGTGGTGGTCGTGTTGATGAACAAGCTCATGAAGTGGCTTATGCAGGTATCAACCATATAGCAAAATGTGAAAGAATTGATGCGATTCGACAAGAAAAAAACATTGAGATTATTTACCTGCCACTTAGGTTAAAAGTAAAAGAAGGTGTTAATTTATCCTATGCTTCTCACGATGAGGGATACAGCGGAGTAACGCTTAAACAAAATATCGACTGTTTTAATTTTGGTGGAGCTAATCAGGATGAAATGATTGGCTGGATTGATGGGAACGGTCTTGAAAATCTAGAGTTAATTAACAAACACGATGCTAATATTATTGGCGAGTATTTTTATATTCGGGAAAATCAGCTTGTTTGTAAGCAAAATTTACGACTATTTAAAGCCACATCTAATAAACAGATTGCTTTAGATGACTGCTTATTCTATGTGGTTAAACAGGTGAACAATAGAATTTAGTTATTAATCACAAGCTGTAAATAATGTTTGGTTGGCTAATAGCATTATCTGAAAACTCTAATGAACTAATATATTGTTGACTAGCAAGTTCTGCATTTACTTTTGTTGATGCATGAACCCTTGCTAGTACATCTCCTTTATTAACATAAGTGCCAACAGGTAAAATTGCATCAAAACCGACACTGTGATCTATTGCTTGTTCGTTACTTGTTCTACCTCCACCTAAACCAACAACGGATAACCCTATTTCCCGTGTTTGCATTGCACCGATATAACCATCACAAGGGGCTGATATATCGGTAATAACATTAGCTTTAGTCATTGAGCGCCATGGTTTTTCTAATAAATCACTTGGTCCTCCAAGGGCGTTAATCATTTTACTAAAAATTTCAGCAGCCTTTCCTGAGGATAAAGCTTGCTCAATTTTCAAGCTCGCACTTGTTTTATCTGCCGCTAATTGACTATTAATTAACATCGCTTGTGCTAAGCTAACAACGACTTTATGTAAACGAGATTCACAACACTGTCCCGTTAAATATTTAACTGTCTCTTCTATTTCTAATGCATTGCCAGCAGTACTGCCTAATACTTGGTTCATATCGGTGATTATTGCTTGTGTATTGACGCCCGCCCCGTTTGCAACAGTAGTGATACTTTGCGCTAATTCACTTGCCTGATTTAAGTTGGTCATTTGCGCTCCGTTGCCAACCTTAATATCCATTATCAATACATCTAAGCCCGCCGCTAATTTTTTAGATAAAATAGACGCAGTAATTAATGGTATTGACGCAACGGTAGCGGTGATATCCCGAATAGCATATAAACGCCTATCCGCTGGTGCTAATTCTGGCGTTTGTGCAATAATGGCCATACCTAAATCAGCCACTATACGTTTAAACTGATCCAATTTAGGTTGCACATTAAACCCAGATATACTTTCCAATTTATCGGCAGTCCCCCCAGTATGACCCAGACCTCTACCTGAAATCATTGGTACATACCCACCACATGCTGCAATAATTGCAGCTAGCATAAAGCTAACTTTATCACCCACACCACCAGTTGAGTGTTTATCAACTATGGGTCCATTTAGATGTAGACCATTAGCACCTTTAACATTGTCCCAAGAAAGCACTGTGCCTGATTTCATCATGGCCGTTGTTAAATAAACTGTTTCTTCTTTATTCAAACCTTGCTGAAATATAGCCATTGCCATCGCGCCTACTTGCGCATCATTAAAACTCCCAGATACCAAACCATCAACAAAGATACCAATATCAGCCTCTGTCAGTATTTTTCCATTGCATTTTTTAGCAATAATTTTTTGAGGTAAAATCATATCTAAAGTCCTTTATATGAAACGCATTAATCTTAATTTAAGTTAAGAGGTACAACAAATAATCTTATCTCTTATCATTATAATAACAGGTAAAAATAGTGATTGATAAAAGCTGTATTGCTACACACTGTTTAATCCCAATTGAGATTTTTTTGGTAGCTCATTAGTTTGTTTTATTAAATAAACTATCAGGTGTGAAAGCATCAGGTAGTAATTGTTCTACTGTCCATGTTTTCTGCTCATTAAGGTGGTTTACTGCCATAACATGTGATTGTGGAGGAAAGAATTCACTGATTACTTGCCGACAAGCTCCACAAGGAGGGGTTAATTTTTCTTGTTCTGTATAAATGACTATTGCACTAAATTTAACAGTATCATCCGTTTCGTTGTTAATTACGCCTTGCGTAATACAATTACGTTCTGCACATACAGTTAAGCCGTATGAAGCATTTTCAACATTACAACCTTGAACAATTTTATTATCAGTCGTTAACGCTGCAGCCCCTACTCTAAAGTCGCTGTATGGTGCATAAGCTTTTGTGAAGGATATCTCAGCAGCTTTCGCTAATTTAAGCCATTGCTCAACGGATATGTTTACATTATCACTACTACTTTCAAAAGACATTCGTTTCCTTAATTAATGAAGAAAAAAACCGTGAGGTTACTCACGGTTTTTTAGGTGAAAAATAACTTAATTAAAAGTCGTACTTAACACCAATACGTACTTCCCATAACGATGGATCAGTTACTCTACTTGAAGAAGATGGGTTACTAAACTCATTATAAGAATATTTTCCATCATCTGTGACAGTAGCGGTAACTGCACCTTGTAAAAAGTCACCTTCTTTAAGTACACCCCAATCGTCATTTAACATATTACCAATATTTTCAATAACAAGGTAAGCACTTCCTTTGTGTCCATTCATAAAGCCTTTAAACTCTTGCTCGACTCGAACATCAAACTTAGTCCACCATTTACCTTCTAGTTCATTTCTATCTAAAATTTGACCACGGGTTAACCCTTCAGCTGCAATAAAGTCATTAAAAGCTTGTTGATCAAAGTCAGCACCATAGATAACATTCGAATCATTTTCTGTTGGTATATAAAGCAACTGACGATCTGCATCATTAAAGCCTAAACCACGAGAGTTACTTGAGAAACTATAAGTGTATGGATGTCCCTGATTTGCTTGTCCGAATAAGCTAAAGTTTGTTTGATAGCCACTGAAGAACTCATGACTATAGGTTAAGTTTAACGTAAAGCGATGTGGTATTTCATAATTTGAAGCTGCTAATTGCGGGTTTTCAGGATCTGAGACTGCAATTCTATGGTAGTTAGAAAATGCTACCGAGCTTGTCATTGGATGAACATCTTTTGCATCGGTATAAGCATACGATGCTGAGAAAGCAAAGCCATTGTCATATTCTTTACTTACCGCAAAAGAAAGTATTGATGATTTAGCATCTGTTCCTTCTACATTAGTTAATAGAAAATCAGAATTACGGCTATGATTAACACTATCATAAACTGGTCGACCGTCTGGGGCAGTTCCTACAACATCGTCAGCTAAGTTACTGATAACCGCAGAATCTTGTTTTTCAGTACGTAAAAAATCTGCCGTTAGTACGTATTCATCTTCGGTAACATAGGTCAAGCCTAATGAATATTTCCACTCTGATGGCAGCTCAAAGTTAGGATCGGTAACATTTGTACTTGAATCTGCCGTACCACTACCAATTTCATTATAAAGTGATTCAGGAATATCATAACCTGGTCGCCCGGTACCATTAAAAGTAATCGCATCATCACCCAGTATTTGAACATCTTTTATGGAGTCTTGAATATTACGCACGCCATCATTTGAATAGCTATTTGAAATCCAAACATTTGGATTACCGCCAGAATATAAACCAAAGCCACCGCGTATTTCTAATTGTTCTGTTGCTGTCCAATTAAATCCAAATCGTGGTTGAATCAAGCCTACACCATCAAGGTTTTGCGCATTTGAATAACCATATCTATCTTGAAAGTTTTGGTTGTGAGTAGGTTTATCATCACTGGTATACCAATCGTATCGTAACCCTGCAGTGATGGTGACATCGTAATCGGTTAGGTCAAATTTATCTTGGAAGTACACAGTGTTTAATGCGTATTTAAATTCACCTGCTGCATCATCAGGGTTATGTGAATTAGCATTACCATAATAAACATCATCAGCTAGACCCGATTCAAAATCATCAATGTTATTAAAGCGCGTTTCTGTTTGGCTATGTTGTACAAACAAGTTAAATACATCTAGCTCTTCACGTTCATAACCAAAATACAACTCATGTTCATCAAGATAATAAGTACCGGCAATTTTCAAAGAAAGATTATCGTATTTTAGTTTGTTCGATTGACGAGAATCATCAGGCCCTAGATATACATCTACATCTTTACCACGATCAGCGCCTACTTTTTCAATTCTAATTTCTCCAAAACCACTGTCTTGATCTAGAGAAACTTGGCGATTATCAAGCTTTGAGTAACCAATACGAATCTCAGAGGAAAAATCATCTGTCCAGTTAGAATATAATGATGAAACATAAGACGTAAATTCAGCACCACGTTCATAAAAATGATTAGACAAAGATAAACGCGTTGAACCTTCATCTGATTGGTCAATTTCAAAACCATCATTGTAATTATAAACAAAGTTTAATCGATGAATGTCGTTGATATTCCAATCCAATTTCACTAATATTTTTTCATCTTCAACGGGAATACTCGGCACCAAAGTGCCTGGGTCATAGTTATATTTATTATTAGATATTTCAATTATTCTATCAATATCACTTTGAATTACAGCACCATTATCAAATGCTGAATATTGCATTATTTGTGCGCCATCAAGCTTTTCATAAGCAGCAAATAAAAACAATTTATCTTCAATTAACGGAACACCAAGATTAAAGCCATAACGCTTTTCATCATAATCACCGGTCGGAATATTAGTACCTTCTAAGCTATCACCTTTTAATGAATCATTTGTATAATCCATAAAAACACTACCAAAAAATTCATTAGTACCCGACTTTGTTACCGCATTAATATTACACGAAGTAAACCCGCCGTATTGCACATCAAAAGGAGCAAGTTCTACAGCAACTTGGTCAATAGCATCATAAGAAAACGGAATACGAACAGTTGGATAGCCATTGCTATTTAAACCAAAATTATCATTCATGCGTGCGCCATCAACTGTTAAGCTGTTGAATCGAGGATTTCCCCCAGCACATTGAATAGCACCACCAGCAGACGATTCATCAATATATACACGAGGGTCAACACGAATCACATCTTTTATATCTCGATTTACTGTTGGTGCTAGTTGAATATCTTGCAAATTAAAGTTTGATGATGGACTGTTACTACCATAGTTTTTGTTAACTACACGCCCCGTTACAACGATTGTTTCTATCTCTTCTTGTTCTTCAAGTGCAACATCAACAGGGAAAGATTCACCCAGAGTTAAAAAAATATCGGTTAATTCTTTATCTTCAAAACTATCTGAATCGATAATGATTTTATAGGGTCCACCAACTCTTAAGCCTTTTGCAGAAAATCCTCCTGACTGATTTACCTGAGCTGTTCTAGTTGTTCCTGATGGAATATGAGTGATAATAACTTTAGTTCCAATAGCAGCATTACCCTTTGGCCCGACAACTTGCCCCTTAATAGCCGAAGAAGTTGTATTTGCAACAACATCTGTTGAAACAACCGATGTTGATAAACCAAGCGCAACAACTAGTGCACCAGCTATTCTTGATAGAGAGTAGGTATTCATCTTAGTGTTCCTATGTGATTCTATGTGTTTTTTTAAATTATTTATTATTTTAATGTAATAACATTTTTTTACATCTTTATTACATAGC
>CAJXUT010000200.1 GCA_913061365.1 uncultured Colwellia sp. | reverse complement strand
ACGAGATTCCTCTACGTCTCGTGGGCTCGGAGATGTGTATAAGAGACAGGTCTTGTTGCGGGTATTATGATTTTAATTTCATTATTGCTTACGCAATTTCACTCACCAAACTGGATCTGGTTTACCGCTTTTATTGGTGTAAACCTACTGCAATCTTCATTTTCTAAGTGGTGTTTAATGATGACTATATTAAAAAAACTTGGTTTAAAAGATGGGCAGGCTAGCTGCAGTAGTTAGAACGTGAAATATTTAGCGTATTGCTCCATAGAGTGTATGCTCAATGATAAAATGAAATAAGGAATTAGGATGTTAAAAACAATACCTGAAGTGATTGCTAAAGCTCGACAATCTCTTGATACAATTACAGCTGAAGATGCGGCTATTAAATGTAAGGCTGAAAATGGTCTTATCATTGATGTTAGAGAACCAGCAGAGTTTGCTGAAAAAGCAGGTGAAAATACGATTAACATTCCTCGTGGTTTGTTAGAAATGAAAATGCTGAAAATGCATCCAGATGAAAATTTATCTATTTTTATTCATTGTGCAACAGGTGCTAGAGCCACTTTTGCTGCAGAGCAATTAAAACGTGTTGGCTACAAAAATGTTTGGGTAGTTACGTCTATGCTAGATGATGTTTGTTGTGTCTGCTAGTGAATGTTTAATTGGTTATTTACATCAATAAATAGACAATAGTGATAACGAAGTCGTCATGTTAAATAGGCTGACTTCGTTATCTGTGCTCTTTATTTTGTTTTATACCCAAGCAGGTACTGAATCAGCGTTGATAACTTCTTCGTAGGTTGGACGTGCTCTTACAATGGCAAACTCGTTATCTTTTACCATCACTTCTGGTGCGAGCATTCTGGTGTTATAAGTAGAAGCCATTACTGCGCCATAAGCCCCACAGCTCATAATAGCAATTAAGTCACCTGATTTTGATTCATTTACCTGACGGTTTTTAGAAAAAGTATCACCAGTTTCACAAACTGGACCTACTACATCATAAACTTTTTTCTTGGTATTTGAGGTGTTTACTGCAAGTATTTCGTGATGAGCATCATACATACTTGGACGAATTAAATCATTCATGCCTGCATCTAACATTAAAAACTGACGCTCTTCACCTGTTTTAACTAATACAACACTAGACACTAAAATCCCAGCGTTGCCTAACAATGAACGACCCGGTTCAATAACAATTTTACAATTTAAATGTCCTAATTGCGCTTTTGCTATTGCGGCATATTCTTGTTTTGATGGAATCACTTCATCACTGTAAGTAATACCTAAACCACCGCCAATATCGATAACACTAATGTTGTGTCCATCAGTTGTAAGATCAGTTACTAATTGGGCGATACGTTGATAAGCTTCTTCAAAAGGAGCAAGTTGAGTTAATTGTGATCCAATATGTACATCAACACCTTGCACTTTTATATTAGGTAATTCAGATGCTCGCTTATAGGCGATACGGGCTTTGCTGATAGGTACACCAAATTTATTTTCAGCTTTACCTGTTGATATTTTTGCATGAGTATTTGCACAAACATCAGGGTTAATACGAAAAGCAATAGCAGCGGTTGTGTTTAATCGAGTAGCAACTTGGCTAATGAGTTCAAGTTCAGGCTCAGACTCAACATTAAATTGAAAAATACCCTGTGTTAATGCATAGGCTATTTCTGATTCAACTTTGGCTACGCCAGAGTAAACTATTTTATTTGCAGGAATTCCGGCAGCACGAGCACGGCGAATTTCACCTTCTGAGACAACATCAGCCCCTGAACCTAATTTTGCTAACGTAGAGAGCACTGCTTGATTGCCATTTGCTTTTACCGCGTAACAAATCATTGCATCTTGGTCGCTAAACGCCTGCTGATAGTTTTGAAAGTTTTGGGTAATAGCCGTGTTGGAATAACAGTAAAATGGGGTACTAACTTCTTTTGCAATATCGCTAATTGCCACGTTTTCAGCAAACATTTCACTGTTAACGTACGGAAAATACTTTTGAATAGTCATGTGCTTTATCTTTATTTACATATTGAGCTCGTTAAGTGTGAACAATCTATTCTAATATTTAATGCTATTCAATATAAATAGCATTAAATATTTGTATTTAGCCTAGTAAAGCTAAGGCGCTTTGAAGTTTGTCTATTAATTCCGGATCAGTTAATTCTTGTTTTTCCATATCAAAATTATCGTAGAAGCTTGGGATAGATAGGCTAGCTTTAACATCGCCAGCAAAATTAGGAGTTGCTGCTGTCGCTGCTGCTAATACGGTTGCTGCGCCGCGGGGACCAGGGGAGGTAGATAATAATACCATCGGTTTATTTTGATAAAGCTCTCGATTGATTCTGGAAACCCAATCGAAAAGATTTTTATACGCTGCGGTGTAATAACCATTGTGTTCAGCAAAAGAGATGATAATTGCATCGGCTTGGCCTAATTTAGCTAAAAAATCTTTTGCTAGCTGTGGTTGTCCTAATTGTGCTTCTCTGTCTTCACTAAATAAAGGTAGTTCATAGTCGTTGATATTTAGAGTTTCTATCTCTACGCCATCAGCATGTTTAACTTGAGATGCGGCATAAGTCGCAAGTTGTTGATTAATTGATTTTGAGCTGCTGCTTGCAGCAAAGGCTAATACTTTCATAAGTCGCTTCCATTATAATTTGGTAGGTAAGTTAATATTGAATAGTGTATATTACAAGCTTAATGTAATTAATATAGTTAAAAGTATTTGTTTGTTTCCATATGACTAATAATAGTAAAGACAGTAAATTGTTTGATGGACTTATTATTTTTACCCAAGTGGTGAAATGTGGCAGTTTTTTTAAAGCGGCTGAAGTAACAGGGCATTCAAACTCTTTTATCAGTAAAACCATTAATAAACTCGAAGCTCGTTTAGCTGTACGTTTACTTAATCGTACTACGCGCTCTCTTAGCTTAACGCCGGAAGGTAAAGTTTTCTTTGAACAATGTCAGCAACTAGTACTCGATGCTGAAGATGCATTAGGTTTACTTAGCCAAAGCCATGTACAGCCAAAAGGTGTATTAAAAATAAGCTGCCCAGTTGCCTTTGCGCAGGACTATTTACAAGACTTTATATCAAAATATTTGCAACGCTATCCTGATGTTGAACTACAGCTTGATTTAAATGATAGCCGGGTTGATCTTATTCAGGGAGGTTTTGATCTTGTGATCAGAGCGACAAACCAATTAGAAGAGTCCAGCTTAATTTGTCGTAAAATATATAGCTGTAAAAGTCAGACGGTTGCTTCTAAAGATTATATAAAGCGCTTTGGTCGACCCACTAAACCAGAACAATTATCTGAGCATAAATGTCTTTGTTATAGTAATTTAAAAACACCCACTCGCTGGCATTATGTGGATGCAGATGGCAAAGATATTACGGTAAATGTAACCGCTAGTTTACTTTGTAATAGTGCTCCAATGGAGTTAGCTATGGTAAAGGCTGGGCATGGAATCTGCCGCTTGCCAGAATTTGCCATGGAGCAAGAAGTAAAAGATAACGCTTTAGAAATACTTTTTAGTGATTATCCTTCTCCTATTATCAATGTTTATGCAATTTATCCCAGTCGCAAGCACTTATCTCCTAAAGTTAGAAGTTTCATTGATTTATTGATTGAGCATATGCCGGTGTGTTAAATCCTTATTGTAGTTTTGTGAAGAATACTTGCACTGTTTTAATAATTGATGAAAGTCATTGATCTCTCTATCCATACTGGTTTCAGGTAGGTATAGATGATATCCCAAGGCTGATTGTAAATTTTCACAATGATGTAAAAATGCGCCAATAGGTCCAGAAATATTATCCCCTGATTGTGCCATAAATGGCGTAAAATTAACTTGAACTTGCTCTAACGATAACAACTGTTGTACATATGCAAATTTAAGTAAGGGCTGTTGTTCATGCATTAATCTGTTAGCTAGCCTAGGTGATATTTGTTGTGCTAGTTCTTCTAAACTAGTGATACGAATGCCTATATAAGGTAGATCTAAAGTGGATAAACCATAGTTTTCTCTGATGGGTTTAATTGCTTGAACTTGTTGCCAAGAAAGCTGCCAATTGCCATATATGTGTTGATATTTAAGTTTCTCTGGTGTTATTAGGTAACTAAACCTTGGCTGTAAAACTTTAGCAAGCCCAGTGATCATTACGACTATGGTTGCGAGAATAATAAAGATTAATACAAGCCTTAATTGATGCCAATAATATTGACTCAGTAGTAGAGTTAATAATAATAGCACCCAGCCAGTTAGCAGTAGAAACATTCCATGATGATTCGCTTGTGCTTTAATTCGAATAATAGGTAAAGTTGCCATAATAATACCTGTTGTAATAACTCTCATTATTAATACGCTGATATTGATTAAGTATAAACAACTTTTAGTTATCTGGTTATTATAATAAAGGGAGCTGTAATCTCATCAGAGTAAATAGCTAGATAGTCTTAGGATTTATTTGAGGTGAGAAAAGGTAATAAAAATAAAAAACCGAGAGTGTTAAAAAACAAACTCGGTCTTGTATTGATTTTGAGGTGTATAAAAGGTGTTCTTAGAAAGTACGTGAAACACCTAAAACAAAGCGGAAATCTGCTATGTCAGAATCATCAATATCAGTATTTATTAGCGCTGCAGTAAAATCAAAATTACTAAATGTTTTTGCAACGGTCACACTGTAATCTACGTATTCGTTATCATCGAAAGCATCACCTGAGGTATAACCTGCTTGTAATGTTAGTGCGTAGTCTTCAGGAAGTTCAATATCATAAGCAACTGAAACATACTGTGCATCATCGCCAGTATTTACATAATCTGGCGCATAGCCTAAACCTATTGTAAATGCGTTGATGTAAGCACTGAAAAGGAATTCACCATAATCAGAATCATCAGCTGAACTATAACCGTGATAAGTGTAGTAGTTATACATTACATCATAAGAAAAAGTATCGTTTACTTCACCGAAATAGCCTGCAAAGAAATCAATTTCTGCATCTGCATCATCTTCAAAGTCAACGTTTGAAGCCCAAACACCAGCAAAAAAGCCATTTTCGTGTTCGTAATCTAAACCAAGTTGGAGAGCAGGAGAGCTATCTGTTTGACTAACGCCTCGAAAAACGTAATCTGAAATTATTGTTCCTGTCACACTAACCTCAGCTGAGGCCATTGGAGCTATAGTGGTAAATGCTAATGCTGCTGCTAACAATTTAATTTTTTTCATGTTATTCCTTTTTCTGGTTATATTTTTTAAATCAAATCAAATTTAATACAAGTTAATGTACTTTCGCTTTTAATTAACCCCCAGTTGGGTGCTAAATAATTAGTAACAGCTTGCTTTACAGACTATATAGTGACGCTAAAAAGAAGGCGGTGTATGTGCACTAATAATTCTACAAACTTTTTTAGATGTATTTTTAAATTCATGGGGCAATCTTGTTGGAAATTTGTAACTATCGCCTTTTGATAACTTATAACTACGGCCTGCGACGGTTATTTCAATACTGCCCTCAATGACTGTTCCAGCTTCTTCACCAATGTGAGTTATCATGTCTTTGCCGGTACTTGAGTTGGGCTGATACTGCTCAATCAAAAATGCTAACTTTGAGTCTGGCTCTGCGCCTCCGACTAAGTGCATTTCTACACCATCACTACCAACATCAATTAAAGTCCCTTTTTTAAAAATAATTTGTGACTCAACAGGAATCTCCAAAGTAAAAAACTGTGTCACTGTTAGAGAAACACCTTCTAAAATTTTCTTTAGAGAACTGATTGATGGGCTTACCGCATCTCTTTCTATCATCGAGATAGTGCTATTGGTTAAACCAACGCGTTTAGCTAATTCTCGTTGTGAAAGCCCATACATTTCTCTCACTTCTTTTAATCGTTTGCCTACTTCCATAATTAATTACCCTTAATAACCTAACTGCATTAACAGACAGTACTTTAGTTGATAGTGGGTAAGTTTATTACATTAATGGACTTAACTGTATGCTTCATTTTTCTTGTGCTTTCGACAAGCATCACCAAAGCTTTTAAAAATCTCGGTGTAAAATGGGTTTTCTTCAATTTTCCATTCAGGATGCCACTGTAATCCTAGGTAATAACTTGCATTACTTGCTAGTGAGAATGCTTCTACTAGCCCATCAGGCGCAGTACCTTCAACTTTTAAAGCACTCGCAAGTTTATCTACACCTTGGCCATGTAATGAATTAATTTGTTGAGTTAATTCACCTTCCATTATTGTGGATAAAATACCATTCTGTGATAAATTTAAATCATGAGATAAACTGTATTGCTCATCTATAGACAATGACTTGTCTTCTCTATGCTCTATCATATTGTCGAGCTCAAATACTTGTTGGTGTAACGTTCCACCCATCGCAACATTCATTTCTTGAAAACCACGACATATGCCTAAAACAGGTATTTTTAATTCAACAGCTTTTCTTAATAAGGCTAAATTAGTGTTATCTCTATTAGGATCTCTTGGCATTTCTATACCTAATTCGCTACCACCAAAGTGATGAGGCTCCATATTAGAGTAACTGCCCGTTAAATATATTCCGTCTAAATGCGGCAATATCTCTAACATTGCCTCACCGAAGCTTGGAATTAATACGGGAATAACATCACTACCGTTCATTAATGCACGAATATACTTATCACCAACTACCTGCTGATGATGAATTCCGTTAAGGCTGCTACAGCAGGTAATACCAACAATAGGTTTATGATTTAATTCAACCATATAATCATTTCCAAAAAGTTATTGCGTAATTTCAATAGACATAAGGTAAATTAAAAAAAAACGATTTTCAATCAATATTTTTTACATAAACACAAATAAATGTCGTTAATTGTGTTTTATGTAAAGAATAACACCTA
>CAJXUT010000199.1 GCA_913061365.1 uncultured Colwellia sp. | reverse complement strand
GATCTACACTATCCTCTTCGTCGGCAGCGTCAGATGTGTATAAGAGACAGGATATTACTAAAGCATTAGATCTTCTAACACATGCTAAAAAGCCTATTTTATATGTAGGTGGTGGTGTTGGTATGGCAAATGCGATTGATGAAGTGAGAGAGTTTGCTGATAAAACAGGTATGCCAACCGTTTCTACCTTAAAGGGTTTAGGCGCAATTAATCCTGATAATGAAAATTATATGGGCATGCTAGGTATGCATGGTACAAAGGCGTCAAATTTAGCAGTACATGACTGTGATTTACTGATTGCTGTTGGTGCACGTTTTGATGACCGTGTAACAGGTAAATTAGACCAATTTGCACCTGACGCTAAAGTCATTCACTTTGATATTGATACTGCTGAAATTAATAAACGTAGAATCGCTGATGCGCCTATTCTAGGTGACTTGAAAGAAAATCTTCCTTTGTTAAATATGTCATTAAATATTGAAGAATGGCAAGCAAAAACACAGCAAATGAAAGAAGATTGCGCTTGGCGATACGACCACCCAGGCGACGGTATTTTTGCGCCTGCTGTTTTAAAAGAAACCAGTGATTTAATGCCTGCAAACACCTGTGTTACTACCGATGTTGGTCAACATCAAATGTGGGCTGCACAGCATATGGATTTTGACGATCCATGTAACTTTTTAACTAGTGGTAGCATGGGCACAATGGGCTTTGGTTTACCTGCTGCAATCGGCGCACAAATTAGTCGTCCACACGATACAGTTATTGCCGTTTCAGGTGATGGTTCTATCATGATGAACGTACAAGAATTAGCAACAATTAAACGTTATCAAATTCCTGTTAAAATCATTTTAATAGACAATGCTAAATTAGGCATGGTTCGCCAATGGCAAGACTTATTTTTCGATGGGCGCTTAAGTGAAACTGATTTATCAGATAACCCTGACTTTATTATGCTAGCAAACGCTTTTGATATTAAAGCGCAGCAAATCACGAAAAAAGGTGAAGTAACTGACGCAATCAAAGAAATGTTAGATCATGATGGTCCTTACTTATTACAAGTTAAAATTGATGCAAAAGACAACGTTTGGCCATTAGTACCACCTAATAGTGCTAACAATGAAATGATGGAGAGCGCGTAAAATGAATAATTATAAATTAATCATCATGACTGATGATAAACAAGTAGTTCTTGAACGAATTTTACAAGTAACTCGTTATCGTGGATTTTTAATTAACGGCATGACGGCAAAAGTTAACACAGGCACTAATATCGCTACAATTGAATTATTAGTGAGTAGTGATCGCCCTATTTCACTTTTAATTGACCAAATTAACAAACTTGTCGACATAAAAAGTGTAGCGGTAGATGATAGCTCATCACAACTTTGTAGTGCATAAGCGTAAGTGCAGATAGTTTAAAGTAATATTAACTTTAGACTGGTTACATCATAAAAATGCCTAATATTCATTAGGCATTTATGGTGAAACAATAGATGCAAACTTGATTAATTGATGACGAGTATAACTGCCAACCTAAAGAGCAAAATCTAGGAAAATATGATGGCAAAAGTTAATGCGGACTTAATTTGGTTTAATGGTAAACTCATACCATGGAAAGATGCTACCGTTCATGTAATGAGCCATGCTTTGCATTATGGTTCATCAGTATTTGAAGGCATTCGTGCCTATGATACACCGAATGGCACCTGTATTTTTCGTTTAAGAGATCACATTGAGCGTTTATTTGATTCAGCTAAAATTTACAGGATGAATATTCCTTTCACAGTAGAGGAAGTTATACAAGCCTGTAAATATTCTGTAAAAGAAAATAACCTAACAACAGGATACTTACGTCCATTAGCATTTCTAGGTGATGTTGGCATGGGACTTCGCCCACCCATTGATGCAGAAGCAGATTTGATGATAGCGGCATTTAATTGGGAAGCATATCTTGGTGCAGAAGCAATTGAAAACGGTGTTGATGTTGGCGTATCAAGCTGGAACCGTTTAGCACCAAATACAATGCCTACGGCAGCTAAAGCTGGTGGTAACTATTTATCATCACAGTTAATTTCTATGGAAGCAAGACGCCATGGTTACACTGAAGGCATTGCCATGGATATTAATAATCAAATTAGTGAAGGTGCAGGTCAAAACTTATTCTTAGTAAAAAAAGGCATTATCTATACACCGCCAGGTAGTGCTTCAATTTTGCAAGGTTTAACTCGTGATGCAGTATTTGTACTCGCCAAAGAATTAGGTTACGAAGTACGTGAAGAAACCATTTCACGTGAAGCTTTATACCTTGCTGATGAATTTTTTATGACCGGAACCGCCACTGAAATTGTACCGATAAAATCAGTAGATGGTATAGCTGTTGGTAGCGGCTTACGAGGCCCAGTAACTAAAGCCTTACAAGATATCTTTTTTGGTATTTTTGATGGCTCAACTGAAGACAAATGGGGTTGGTTAGAGCCAGTAACATAAGCTCCAACCTAACTCGCGTTATTGCACACTTATTTATCTTATATTAATAAATTGAAATAAATGTGCATTATAATGAGTAAAATTAAGTCTCATTTTAAAAACTATTTAACCACGCTTTGCTAATAAAAGTTTAACTAAGAATACTTTTCAAAATGATATTTATACGCTTTAACTACTTTATAACTTGGAAACCAAAATCATGCCTAAATTAAGATCTGCAACTTCTACTCAAGGCCGTAATATGGCTGGTGCTCGTGCCCTTTGGCGCGCAACTGGAATGACTGATGGCGATTTTGGTAAACCTATTATCGCTGTCGTCAACTCTTTCACACAATTTGTACCTGGTCATGTGCATTTAAAAGATATGGGACAATTAGTTGCTGGTGCTATTGAAGAAGCGGGTGGCGTAGCTAAAGAGTTTAATACTATTGCGGTTGATGATGGTATTGCCATGGGTCACTCAGGCATGCTTTATAGTCTACCTTCACGTGACTTAATTGCCGATTCTGTTGAATACATGGTTAATGCTCATTGTGCAGATGCCATGGTGTGTATTTCTAACTGTGACAAAATTACCCCAGGCATGTTGATGGCAGCCATGCGCCTTAATATTCCAGTAATATTTGTTTCTGGTGGCCCTATGGAAGCAGGTAAAACTAAACTTAGTGAGCAAATTATCAAGCTTGATTTAGTTGATGCTATGATCCAAGGTGCTGATCCAGAAGTAAGTGATGAGCAAAGCGATCAGATTGAACGTTCAGCTTGTCCTACTTGTGGTTCATGTTCAGGTATGTTTACCGCCAATTCAATGAACTGTTTAGCCGAAGCACTTGGCCTAGCACTTCCGGGTAATGGCTCGATGTTGGCTACACATGCTGATCGTGAAGCTTTATTCTTAAAAGCAGGCTCACAAATTGTTGAGCTGACTAAACGTTATTACCAAGACAATGATGATTCAGCTTTACCTCGCAATATTGCTAGCAAAGAAGCACTTCACAATGCGATGTGTTTAGACATTGCTATGGGTGGTTCAACCAATACAATTTTACATTTATTGGCAACAGCACAAGAAGCTGAAATAGATTACACCATGGAAGACATGGATAAATTATCTCGCATTGTGCCACAACTTTGTAAAGTTGCACCTTCTACCCCTGACTATCATATGGAAGACGTTCATCGCGCTGGTGGAGTTATCGGTATTTTAGGTGAGTTGTCACGTGCTAACTTATTAAACACTGATGTGCCAAACGTTTTAGGTACTACGCTTGCTGACGTTATCGCTAAATACGATATCACAGTGACAGACGATGAAGACGTTAAAAAATTCTACCGTGCTGGCCCTGCTGGTATTCGCACCACTAAAGCATTTAGCCAAGATTGTCGTTGGGATACCTTAGATGACGATCGTGCAAATGGTTGTATCCGTAGTCTTGATAATGCATTTTCAACAGAAGGTGGCTTAGCAGTGCTTTCTGGTAATATTGCAGTTGATGGCTGTGTTGTTAAAACGGCTGGTGTAAGTGACGATAATTTAGTATTTACTGGCCCTGCACATATTTTTGAAAGCCAAGATGATGCTGTTGCTGGTATTTTAGACGGTAAGGTTGTCGCTGGCGAAGTGGTTGTTATTCGCTATGAGGGACCTAAAGGTGGTCCAGGTATGCAAGAAATGTTGTACCCAACCACTTACTTAAAATCAATGGGCTTAGGCAAAGAATGTGCACTGCTTACTGATGGTCGCTTTTCTGGCGGTACTTCAGGTCTATCTATAGGTCATGTGTCTCCAGAAGCCGCTGACGGTGGTGCTATTGCCTTAGTTGAACAAGGCGATATTATTCATATTGATATTCCAACACGTGAAATTACCTTACAAGTACCTGAAGCTGAACTTGATGCCCGTCGTGCTGCGATGAATGCTAAAGGGAAAGACGCGTGGAAACCAGTTGATCGTGTTCGCCCTATCAGTTACGCACTTAAAAACTACGCAATGTTAGCGACTAGTGCTGATAAAGGCGCTGTACGTAACCGAGATTTATTAGATGGCTTAGTTGAGAAGTAACAACTAATTACAAGCTAAGCGTTTATGTTAAAGAGCGTCCAACACGATAGTTGTGGCGCTTTTTTATTGATTTAAAGATAACTTCACAATCGATGTATAAATAAGATGACCGAAAAACAAAGCCAACAATTATTATCAGAACAAGCTGAGCAACTAGATTATTTAAGGCGCATATTACTTGCGCCTGTCTATGATATTGCTGTTGAAACAGAGCTTACACATTTAAATAAATTATCAACACGTTTGAATAATCAAATTTTTTTAAAGCGTGAAGATCAACAACCAGTACACTCATTTAAACTTCGCGGTGCATACAATAAGCTCTCTAGTTTAACTGAAGCTCAATGTATTCACGGTGTAATTGCTGCTTCAGCAGGTAATCATGCACAGGGCTTAGCGTTAGCTGCAAGTAAATTAGGTATTAAAGCCACTATTGTAATGCCTAAAACCACACCAGATATTAAAGTGGATAATGTTAGGCGTTTTGGTGGTGAAGTTCGCTTAGTGGGTAATAGTTTCAATGAAGCACAAGCTGCTTCAATTGAATATGCTAAAACTGAAAATAAGACCATTATTCATCCTTTTGATGATACTGATGTTATTGTTGGTCAAGGCACTGTAGCAAAAGAGTTATTACAACAATTACCTAATGCAGATATTGTTTTTATTCCCGTTGGTGGCGGTGGTTTATTAGCAGGCATGGCTGTTTACTTAAAGCAGCTTAGCCCGAATACTAAAATAATTGGTGTTGAAGCTGAAGACTCTGCTTGTTTGCAAGCAGCTTTAGCGGCAGGTAAGCCTACTGATCTTGAGCAAGTTGGCTTATTTGCCGATGGTGTTGCGGTTAAGCGTATCGGTGAAGTCACTTTTGATCTTATTGAGCGTTACTGTGATGAAGTTATCACCGTAACCACCGATGAGATCTGTGCTTCAATCAAAGATATTTTTGAACAAACACGTGTTATTGCAGAACCTGCAGGTGCTCTATCATTAGCAGGTTTGCAAAAATATGCTCAGCAACATCAATTAAATGATCAATCTTTAGTTGCTGTGTTATCAGGCGCGAACATGAACTTTCATAGTTTACGTTATGTTTCTGAACGTTGTGAATTAGGTGAGAATAAGGAAGCAATTTTAGCGGTTACTATTCCTGAAGAAAAAGGAAGCTTCAAGCGCTTTTGTCAAAGTTTAAACAATAGGGTCATTACTGAGTTCAACTATCGCTACGTTGGAGAACCAACTGCCAATGTTTTTGTTGGTGTTCGCTTAAGTGGTGATATGGAAGAGCGCCAACGCCTATTGAAACAATTAAGCAATGCCAATTATCAAGTTGACGATTTTACAGATAACGAGCTAGCAAAATTACACGTTCGTTATATGATCGGTGGAAAAAGTAGTGACACTGCACAAAATGAACGTCTATTTAGCTTTGAATTTCCTGAACACCCCGGTGCATTAGAAAAGTTTCTTGATGCCATGGGTGAATTGTTCAACATCACGTTGTTTCATTATCGAAACCATGGTGCTGCTTTTGGACAGGTTCTTGCGGGATTTGACGTTAATAAAGATAAAGAAGATGAGTTCTTTGAGCACTTAAATGCCCTAGGCTATCAATTTGAAGAAGCTACTGATAATCAAGCTTATCAAGCGTTTCTTAACTGATAATATCGTAGTTAACTACGAAACCTCTACAAACTCAAATAGGGTGATCATTCAATCGCCCTATTTTTAATCCTTTCTTATTTATATCTAACCTTATTTTCTGATTTGGTTCTATTAACTATACTTATTTTTACATTACAAAAATGAGCAAATTTGAATGTGTAGCCCAAATACGCACCTTAAAGTAAATATATCAAGCACAATATATAGACAATATTAAAATTCAAATACCCATATATTGTATTAACAGACAGACAAGTTGATCTCGATCAACTACCAACACATGCAAAATACTATATATTGTGTTTCATTATAAAAATAACACACTATATAGATTTATCATGAAATTTAACTGCATATCTCCTAGCATTGTTTTTCAAGAAGTGCCTAATGAAATTAGTCTTTGTTTTAGCATTACGGGCTGTAAAGTTGGCTGTAAAGGCTGTCATAGCACCGAACTTTGGCAAGAAGATTACGGCTTAGAATTAACTGATATTAACTTCAGCAGCTGGATTAAAAAATATAAAGGCTTAATTAGCTGTGTAGTGTTTTTTGGTGGTGAATGGCAAGAGGCCGCTTTGATTGAAAAGTTAATCATTGCCAAAAAGCAGGGCTTGAAAACATGCCTATATTCGGGTCAAAAACACATCAATATCTGTCTCTTATACACATCTGACGCTGCCGACGAAGAGGATAGTGTAGATC
>CAJXUT010000198.1 GCA_913061365.1 uncultured Colwellia sp. | reverse complement strand
GTTTTTATCTATACAGATAATGATGATTTTTACCAGAAACAAAGAAGAAAACAAAAGCCTCTTTACGCCATTCAATCACATTTAATTTATAACTTTGATGCTGGTAAATGGATATCATTAAGTGCTGGTTATGGCTTAGGAGGTCAATCTAAAGTTGGAAACACCTATAAAAATGATAAAAAGCATACAGTGCTATCTTCTCTATCTTTTGGTATGCCGCTCTCAAGTTCTCAATCAGTAAAAATTGGTTACCTTAATGGGAAAACTAATGTAACAACGGGGACAAACTTTAACTCTCTATTTTTAAGCTTTTCACAAGTATTTTAATTGATGTAAAAATATTTTTAATACCTAAAGTTACCAATGTTTCTGCTTTAAAACTTTTTACTTAAATACACAGCACTTATGCCATGCAGAAAAGTGCTTAATAGCACGGTTAAAACAATCACTGATAAAGGTTCTTCATAGCCAATAAAACCAATTTCACCGATGACAATGAGTAAGTAAAGAATAGAAGCAATTCCTCTTGGTCCAAACCAACCAACAAATAGTTTACTGTATGTTGATATGTTTACTCCGATAAGACTGATAAAGACAGGTACCATTCTAATTAAAGTTATACTTAACAGGGCATATAAGAAAGTATTTAAGTTCCAAAATTCATTGAATACTGGGATAGCAACTAAGCCTAATAACAGAAAAATAGACAGTGACAGTAATTGCCCTTCAGCTTCTCCAAACTCTTGGATACGGTGTCTAACACTTAATGTTTTTACACCTAAAAGCAAACCGGCAAAAAAAGCAGCGATAAAGCCATTACCATGAAACATTTCAGCACAAGCAAAAGCGATAATAGCTAAAGAAATTGATGACAACTGTTGAAATACAGGATCCATCCAGTTTCTATCAACAGAAAACTGTATTATCCGGCCTCCAGCCCAACCAACAATACCGCCAATAACTGGCCCTAAAGTTAATTGTAAAGTTAAATAGCTTAGCCAGTTTCCACCTTCTGGTAACATACCATCCGGAGCCGATAAAGCGGCTATACATAATAAGATTGGGGGTAATGCTATACCATCATTCAAACCACTTTCGACACTGATTGAGTCTCTGATATTTTTAGGTACTTCCTCACTTTTTATAACAGCCTGTCCAAGTGCAGCATCTGTTGGTGAAAGCACAAGCGCAACTAAAATAATTGCCCATAAACTCCAAGAAGGAAACAGAAGGTAGCCTACAAGGCTTCCAAAAATCATAGTTATAGGCAAGCCAATAATCAGTAACCTAGCGGGTATACCTGATAATGCATCTGCCAGTTTAGTGAATTGGATCATTGATGCATCGGTAAATAAAATGATAATCAGTGTTAGTTCAGCCAATGTTTTAATCAATGACATTTCTATACTAACTTCAAATAGTCCAATAGAACTAATAAGCAGACCTACCGCGACAAACACCATAGGGGCTGTTATTGATGACTTTTCGGATAACTTGCTGACAACCCCAAAAAGAAGAATAAGAAAGGCTGTTAAAATTAACGCGTGATGTTCATGCATAGTAAAGTCATCCGTTTAATTATTGTTAAGTGTTTCTGAGGTTATTCACGACTAAAACTTCTTTAAGTTTTAAAATGTAAGTTACCTAGTTTGTTAGAGTTTATGAAACAATGGCTTTTAATAACCAGTCTACAATTTTTTATATCACAGTAGTCATAAATATGTAAATGAGTGATGATTTAGCTTTTAAAATGGATGAGAAACCATTGCCCACATATTTGTACCTTCATTCGATTTAGCAATATCCAAACGGATTACTATCCCAGCAGTTAAAGCCCGTAAAGAAAACCCAAAATCAGTTTTCCAATCATTTAAAAGAACATGTTTATTATAGGTAGGTGCGACTCGTCCACCTTCAACAAAAAATACAGTTTGAATCCAATCTAGCTTTAAAAATCTTAACCAGTTAATATTTTCAATTGGATTATAATCTAAGGTATAGCGATATTCTGCAGATGCATAAATGGCTGCTTTGTCGTGAAATCGGTTTTGTCTATAACCTCTCATACGATAAAAACCACCAAGAGTAGCGCCCTCTAAAAAAGGGGGATTATTGGCAACTTGTGTTTCATTTTGCTCATTAGTGTTCACCTTCCAACTTGTAGAGTAGGCTGTCCAAAAATTTAGCGCTAAAATTCTTTGCCTCGCATACTCTGTTTCACCAAATGAAAAGTACTGACTGGCCTCAAATTCAACAAAACTCCACTGGTTTTCTGAGTCTAACCATGCAGCATCATGCGAAAAGGCAAAATACTGTGAATTTCCCATGGTCGGGTTTATTGGGAAATCTGTATTGTCATGGAGTAGTCCTAACTCTATCGCATGAACGGTCCCTTCAATTGATTCAGGGCCTGTTTCATAAAATTGATAACGATTAAACTGTCTAAGTGAAAATATGGTTGTTCCGTTTACAAGTGGGTTCCAAGAATCAGCCGTTTTGTTGGTGTTCAAAGGTATTCCGCGGGTTAATTGATAGTCAGCAATAGGTTTGTTTTTTGCCTTACCTATAGGAAGAACATAATCAAGTTGTAAATCCCACCAATTGCTAGAACCTTTAGCTTCAATGAATTGATCAAAATCTGAATTATTTGACCCCGGCCTGATGGCGTTTTTATCGGTAAAATCTCTGTTTGGCGGCGAATAAGCTCTCATCAGAGGATAGTCTCCAAGCATACCTATAACACTGATAAAAAGCCTGTTAGAAAAGCTTAAACGATAATCCCATATCCCTAAGCCTATTCCTTTAGAATCTTCTCCTCCGAAAACTGTGGCTCCTATAGTTAATTGCTCTTGATAGAGTCCACTGACAGACGTACCAACTCCTATGGTTAGCCCCATATCATCTGTTGAAAAAGCATAAGGCACCCATAATACCTCCTTGCTAGAAGGGCTTTCAGTTCGCTCTATACTAACTTTAACGTTTACAGGTGGTTTAGCATGAGCCGTTGCTTGGCAAAACACCAGATAAGTAAATAGCACTAAGCCGTGAATTAAGAATCTAGATCTTGATGTGTTAATGTCGACTCTCCTTTGAAATAAAACCGTATCAGTAAACCTTGATATTAAGTTGGGTTGAATTTTTAACTCTTTCTTCTTTTAATTAGTGTCATCGGGGAGCTGTTAAGAGTTATAAATCATTAACAAGTTTTACTTCTACATGACCTTCACTAAAAATAGAGTAAACCAATATTTGAGGAGCTATTGTTTTTGACTTACCGTATTGAGGAAGTTGTAATGTTTTTTTATAAGAAAATGAACCTTCTTTCCAAATAACAAGGGCTTCTTGAGCTAATAATTTTCTTTCTTGAAAGCCAATTTCAGCGGTTGTTCCAGAAAAAATTCCAGAAAAAGTTGCTACAGCATGAGTTGGTAAATGAATTATTTTTATATCAGTAATTTTTTCTTCACAATGATTTTCTATCACACCGCGGGTTATCAAAAATCCAGTTTTTGACGTGTTTGAACAGCTGGTAGTTAAAAAAAGTAAAATTAATAATACAAATTTGTACTGAACAAGTTTTAACATTTATCATCCCTTGTCTTATGCAATATCGTTAGTATCAAGTGAATTATCAATATCAATATCAATATCAATATCAATATCAAACTATCAAACAGATTTTGTGTTGCTTAGTTTTTATAACATAGTTGTTATTTTAAGCTTTTTAACTGCTTTGTGTTTAATAAGTGGTGACCTACCAAATTTCGATATCACTTCACATGATGAATATAGTGTAGCCGTTGAGTTAAAATTGAATTTTTATAATTAAATAAAGATAGGTGCTGACTCTGAATGAATAAGTCAACACCAACTCATTTAGGCTTAATGGAAGGGGAACAAGTAATTCATCCATGAGGCCATACGTAACAAAATCTTACGCATAATAGCGACATGATGAAAATGTTCAGTATAAATCGCTGTTTGAGCAAAAGCTCCCCCAGGTATCTGTGAAGCATATTCACCAAAACGTTCATCGGTAATATCAATAATAACTGGAACACGTCCAGGATATTTAGATTGATTTGCTGAGATTAAATTACCACTTGCTTGTATTTGTCCCTCGGCTAAAACTAACATAACTTTAGCTACTTTACCGGTAAAAACGGTACCAGGAATTGAGTCAAAAGCCACTTCAGCCTCACTACCTACGGTTAAGCGTAATGTACTATTTTGACGGTACCAGCCGGTCATGTAATAACGTTCATTTTGAACAAAAACCATCGAAGGTCGCAGTGGAAGACTTACCGCCCGAGTCCCTGGACGAAGAGATACTTGGGTAACATAGCCTTTGCTAGGTGCTCTAACTATGGTTTCGTCTAAGTTGTATTGTGCATTTGCTAATTGCGCTTTTAAGTTGTCAACGGCAGCGGAAGCTAAATCTACATCTCGTTTTCTTCCCGCATTACGTTTTACTAATTCTTTAGCGCGTTTTAAATCAAGTTCAGCACTCATGAGTTGGGCATTAAGTGCATCAACACTATTTTGAAAAGGGGTGGGATCTATCTTAAAGAGTATATCTCCTGCCTCTAATTGTTGATTTGCTTCTACTGGCACGTCAATTACTTTTCCAGAAACGTTAGGAACAATCGGCGTGGTTACAAAGTAAAAGCGACTTCTTTCAGAAAAAGGGTGGTTGTAATTCATGGTGAATACTAAACCGCCAATTAATATTATGCCGCCTAATACAGCAGTAGGAACACTCCATTTATTGAGTGGTATTTTGAACACTTTGAATATAACAATACACAGCGCTGTGTAAGTAAGAATTAATAATAAATCCATTAGGTTAGAGTCTCGCTATTGTTTTTACTTTCTAATTGAGAAATGCGTTGTTGCATATCCGTCAATTGCGCTTTTAATTTACTGTCAGAAGTGGTTGTTGAGTTTGCGTGGTTGATTCCCCAACCTCGATCTTCTCGATAAAGCGTTGCCCATATCCAAAGGAATGGCCAAAGAACGTGTAGCGTAAATAAGCTTACCCAGCCAGCATAGTGAATAGCATCTTGGTGGGGGTGATTTCGATGCACTGAGATTTCATAAGGTATATCATGAATAACTATAATGCCGTAAAACAAAACTATGGCTGCAATAATAAGTATACATAAGGCGACATAATCGAGCATTTTTAATCCTTGTTATTTAAAGTGAGTATTAGTTCATATTTGAAAAAGTTAGACTGTTTAATTTTTATCTAATAGAGGTTATATACTTTCACATTTTTTTGCCCGCGTATAGTAAATAAACAAGTAGTAAAATTGATGTGACATAATAAATAACTAGATAAATGTAGTACTTCGGGTAATTTTATTTATGTTTTCACTATTCGTTAGTTTATAAATATTCGGATCTCAAAATAATTATTACCTAGATTGTTAAGTTGCTAATTATTTTGCTAATATTTAGTAATAGAGAATGTTTCTTAATCGCTAGAGATAGTAAAATATTCTCTGGATTAATTTACTATACATAATAAACAGGTACGCTTTTAAATGAAATTGATCAATAAAACACCCATCTTACTGTTAGCTATTTTATTAACTTCCTGTTCTAGCAATAAAGAAAATTCACAAGCTAATGAGCAGCCAACTTTATTACCTAAAGTCACTAATGCGTGCTTTAAAATTAACGCACTGATTAATGAATATGAAAACGACTTTAGCAAGATTAAGTTGAGCCCTATTAAGACCAGAATTGGTCAAATTTGGAAAGCAAAATATAATTTAGTTGGTGATAATTGCCAAGTATGGGCATGGGGTAATAACAAGCATACTTATTCTTGTAGTAATACCGCACCTAATAAAGAAATTGCTGATTATTATTTTCAAAATGCAAAAAATACAGCAGAAACCTGCTTAGGTGAAAGTTGGAATATAAAAGAAAGTGCTAGAAAAAATAGCAATGGCTATAAGGTTGAGTTTACTAAGAATGACTCTGACCTAATGCTTTCAGCACATGCAATACCAACTGCAAATTTATTTAAGTCTGAATGGACTATTTATTATTACGTTGGAAGTGTTTCACAAATAAAATAGAAATCAATAGTAATTAGCCATAGTTAAATATAAAAAACGCTATCAATATGATGAAGCAACGACACTCTTTAATTCGATAAACGGACGTATAAATGAATAGATTACGATATATAAAAAATAGTTTTGTTGTCGCTGCGGTCATAATTATTATGGGGTGCCAATCAACTGATAAACCACCAGTATCAGCAGAGGGTTTGGAGTTAAAATACAATACTCGATCAACTACAGCTTACAAAAGAGAAGGTGTTAGTTTTGCTGATTATAACAAAATTCAAATTTCTCCAAGTACTGTAGCTTTTAAAAAGAATTGGCAGCGGAATTACAACCGTGACCAAGTGTCTATGTCATCACGAATAAAAGATAAAGATGTTGTTCGTATAAAAGAGTCAGTTAAAAAAATGCTTGATGATACCTTTAAGTTCGAGTTTGACAAAAACGATAAATATTCTATTGTTGAGCAACCCACAACAGGGACGCTGTTGTTAAAACCCTCTATTATTGATTTAAATGTGAATGCCCCTGATATTATGTCGACATCTCGCAGTAAAACTTTTGTTCACGAGGCAGGGAGAGCAACGCTATTTTTAGAAATTTATGATGCCGTGAGTGGAGAAATTTTAGCGCGTATTATCGATACTCAAACAGTGGGGGATAATCATGGGCTTTATCAATGGGCTAATCGAATAACTAATGCTGCGGATGCAAAACGTGTGATAAAAAAATGGGCTAAAACATTGAGTGAAAAATTTGAACAAGCTCAATAGATATAATTTAAAAGGCTCGAAGTAGCTTAGCCGCTATAAAATTTATTTTGTATGAAGTTTTAGGGAGTTATATGAAATTTTTAAACACGTCATTTGTAGGTATATTCACAACTGTCTCTTATACACATCTGACGCTGCCGACGAAGAGGATAGTG
>CAJXUT010000197.1 GCA_913061365.1 uncultured Colwellia sp. | reverse complement strand
GGCAGCGTCAGATGTGTATAAGAGACAGCTGTATAATATCTTCTGTATCTTTGCTATATAGCCTGTATATACTAAATGAATATTGTATACAGTATCTCTTTTATGCAGTTTTACTTGAATAATTAGTCAAAAATGCTAAATGTTTTTTGTTTTAGGGCTTGACGTGAAATTATTTTTCTGAAACTGCAAAATAATGTTTGTTTTTAATAATTGGAGTGATTATTCTAATTTCAGAAATTTACGAATGAGAACAAAAAATGAACAATATGGAACAGCAGTTTTTAGAAGCTGGTACTCTTATGATAACCGGAATGGTGGTTGTATTTGCCTTTTTAAGTTTATTGATATTATTTATTACTACAGTGTTAGCAAAATTAGCGGATAAATACCCTGATCCTGTTGCGCCAACTATTAATCGTTCGAATAAAAAAAAGAATAAAGTGGCAAGCGGTGAAGTATCTCCAGCAATTGTTGCAGCAATAAGTGGTGCGGTTAAACGTTATCGCGAACAGCACTCTCAACCAAATTCAAAATTATAAGGGTATAATCATGAGCAAACCATTAGGTATTACTGAAGTAGTTTTAAGAGATGGGCATCAATCCATTTTAGCAACTAGACTTCGCTTAGAAGATATGCTGCCAATAGCATCAACACTTGATGAAGTAGGCTATTGGTCTATTGAATCTTGGGGTGGGGCAACGTTTGATTCGTGTATTCGTTATTTAGGTGAAGATCCTTGGGAACGTATTCGCGCATTAAAAAAAGCGATGCCAAAAACGAAACAGCAAATGTTATTTCGTGGTCAGAATATTCTAGGTTATCGCCACTATGCTGATGACGTAGTAGAAAAGTTTGTAGAAAGAGCACACATTAATGGTGTTGACGTATTCCGTATTTTTGATGCGATGAATGATGTTCGTAATTTACAAACATCTATTAAAGCAGCTGTTAAAGTTGGTGCACACGCACAAGGCACGTTGAGTTATACCGAGAGCCCTGTTCATACCCTTGAAGGGTGGTTAACAATGGCGAAGCAACTTGAAGATATGGGTGCTCACTCTTTATGTATTAAAGATATGTCTGGTTTATTAAAACCTTATGATGCAGCTGAGCTTATTAGCCGTTTGAAAGAAACTGTTGCATTACCAATAGCACTTCATTGTCATGCGACTACAGGTTTAAGTATCGCTACACAAATGAAAGCGATTGATAGTGATATTGATGTGATTGATACCTCTATTTCATCAATGAGTATGACTTACGGTCATTCACCAACGGAAACTATTGCTTCTATTGTTGAAGGCAGCCAACGCGATACTGGTTTAAATGTTGAAAAAATGGCTGAAGTTGCAGCATATTTTCGTGATGTTAGACAAAAGTATGCCGAGTTTGAAGGCAGCTTAAAAGGTGTTGATGCACGCATATTAACCGCACAAGTTCCTGGTGGCATGTTAACTAACATGGAAAACCAACTTAAAGAGCAGGGTGCTAGTGATAAATTTGATGAAGTACTCACTGAGATTCCAAAAGTACGTAAAGATTTAGGTTATATTCCATTAGTTACTCCGACATCGCAAATTGTTGGTACTCAAGCTGTATTGAATATACTAACGGGCGAACGTTACAAATCTATTACAAAAGAAACAACAGGCGTATTAAAAGGTGAATATGGTTCAACTGCTGCGCCAGTTGATGCTGAATTACAAGCGCGAGTTTTAGATGGCGGTGAAGTAATTACCTGTCGCCCTGCTGATTTGCTTTCTCCTGAAGTAGATAAATTATCGACAGAGTTACAAGGGCTTGCAACTGAAAAAGGTATTAACTTAGCTGATGATGTTATTGATGATGTACTAACTTATGCTTTATTCCCACAAATTGGCTTGAAGTTCTTAGAGAATCGTAATAACCCAGCAGCATTTGAGCCTATTCCGACAAAAGCTAGCCCTGTAGCGGCTAAATCGGCTGAGCCAACTGTATCAACAGAGCCTGAAAACTACGCGGTAAGTGTTGATGGTAAAGTTTACGATGTTGTTGTTGCTCCAGGCGGCTCAATTGAAGCGATTACACACCCCGCAGGTGACGATGCAATCAAACAGTCTGCATCAATTACAGCGGAAGAAACGTTAAATGCACCGTTATCAGGTAATATTTTTAAAGTACTTGTGAACGAAGGTGACTCTGTTGAATCAGGTGATGTAGTTATCATTATGGAAGCTATGAAAATGGAAACAGAAATCCGCGCTGTAAATGCCGGAGTAATAACAAGTTTGCACACTAAAGAAGGCGACTCTGTTTCTGTTGGTGATGCCTTACTTAGCTTTTCGTAGAGGATAATATGGAATCATTAACTAAATTATGGCTCTCAACTGGCTTAGCTAACTTTGAGCTAGGCCAAGTGATTATGATGCTAGTAGGGTGTGGATTACTATACCTTGCTATAGCACGTAATTTTGAACCATTATTATTATTACCAATGGGGTTTGGTGCCGTATTAACTAACATCCCTGTTGCTGGCTTTTCAGAAGTCGGTGGTTTGTTGCATTATATTTATTATGCAGGTATCGATACGGGTATTTTCCCACTGCTTATTTTTATGGGCGTTGGGGCAATGACTGACTTTGGTGCTTTAATTGCTAATCCTAAAATGCTTCTGCTTGGTGCTGCAGCTCAGTTTGGTATTTTTGCTACCTTATTTGGTGCAATTGCGCTTAATTCTGTTCCAGGTATTGAGTTTACATTAAAAGACGCTTCAGCTATTGCCATTATTGGTGGTGCAGATGGCCCAACTGCAATATTTTTGGCATCTAAGTTAGCGCCAGAATTATTAGGTGCAATTGCCGTAGCTGCTTATTCATATATGGCGTTAGTTCCAATTATTCAGCCGCCTATAATGAAAGCGTTAACATCAGAAGATGAACGTAAGATTGAAATGGCTCAACTTCGTCATGTAACTAAAATCGAAAAGGTTATTTTTCCTTTAGGTGTGTTACTTATGACAATATTCTTTTTACCTTCAGCTACACCGTTAGTAGGTATGTTTTGTTTAGGTAACTTGATGAAAGAATGTGGTGTGGTAGATCGTTTAAGCTACACGGCACAAAATGAGTTAATCAACATCACTACAATCTTCTTAGGTTTAGGTGTTGGTTCAAAACTTAGTGCACACGCTTTCTTAAATGTTGAAACGTTAGGTATTTTAGGTTTAGGTGCGATTGCTTTCTCTATTGGTACAGCATCAGGCGTATTAATGGCTAAAGCGATGAATAAGTTCTCTAAGGTGCCTATTAACCCGCTTATTGGAGCAGCAGGTGTTTCAGCTGTACCAATGGCAGCTAGGGTTGCAAACAAAGTAGGCTTAGAAGCTAATCCGCATAACTTCTTATTAATGCATGCTATGGGACCTAATGTTGCCGGTGTTCTTGGCTCAGCAGTTGCCGCAGGTATATTGTTAGCGTTAGTGTAATATGCTATTAAGACTTAATTAGTTTACATAAATTTAAAAGCCGAGCATGTCTCGGCTTTTTTATGCGTAAATGTTAGTATGAATTTTTCCCCTTAATACTAATTCTTGTTATGAAAAAAACACTTTCTATTTGCCTTAGCTTAATAGCACTTTCTGCCTGTACAACTTCCTCCACTGGGAGAAACCAAGTATCTTTGTACTCTAATGCGGAATTAAATCAAATGGGGATTACTTCATTTGATAATATGAAAAAAGAAATTCCAATCAGTCATGATAAAGCAACTAATGACTTTGTTATGTGTGTAGCTGGTGCAATAACTGCCAATGTGCCTGACTCTGCTCATCAAGGTGACTGGGAAGTCGTAGTCTTTGATTCGCCACAGGTGAATGCATTTGCACTACCTGGAGGGAAAATTGGTGTTTATACAGGTATCTTACGTGTTACTGAGAATCAAGATCAATTAGCTGCAATTATTGGGCACGAAGTAGGTCATGTAATTGAGCACCATTCTAATGAACGTTTGTCAGCTGGTAAGGTTTCAAACATAGGAATGGCTGTGGCTACAATTGCATTGGGGGCAAGTGATATTGATAATAAAGAACTTTGGATGGCAGGTTTAGGCATTGGTATTCAATATGGTGTGATTATGCCTTACAGTCGCTCTCATGAAAGTGAAGCTGATATTGTTGGCCAAGATTTAATGGCACGTTCCGGTTTTGCACCACAAGCTAGTGTTCAGTTATGGAAAAACATGTCAAAAATAAGTAAAGATGCTCCTCCTGAATTTATGTCAACACATCCTTCAAATCAAACACGTATTAAGCAACTAAATGATCATCTAAATACTTCTCAACCTTATTATCTAGCTGAAAAAAACGCAGGAAATATTCATCAATGTGTAAAGCCTGATGTTATTCCTGAGTCGCCTGCAGAAAAAAGTAGAAAATAATTATTTATTAAAAGAGTTATTTACGCTTTATCGTTAACCACATAGGCAGTTAAATCTTAATTGCTCTTTTATAGTTTTATGATTAAAGATAAAGTTATGCCGTAAATAATAAAAATAGCATTTTAAAAATCCTTTGCTAGTCTTATTAATAGCATCACAGTGAAGTGATTGTTATTCAATATAACGTTAAAAGGAATTTATTATGCTATTCAAATGGTTTTCGCGTCTACTTCATACTATTGTTTTCCTCGCACTACTCTATATTTTTAGCTATTTGTTTGCACCACTACTGGCAGAAGCTAGTCCAATAACTAATGCTTTCATCAATGAAATTCATTATGACAATATTGGAGGAGATGTTAATGAATATGTTGAAATAGCGGGTGATGCGAGTATTGATTTATCAAGTTGGTCTCTATGGTTATATAACGGTAGTAAGGGGGATTCCTATAAATCATTTGATCTTACAAGCTGGACTCACATTGATATAGGCTCGCAATTTGGCTTTCTAAAAGTTCAAACAACAGGTATTCAAAATGGCTCTCCTGATGGCTTGGTGTTATTTGATGGAATGAATGTTATTCAGTTTCTATCATACGAGGGAATTATGAGTGCTAACTCTGATATTGCAAAAGGTATAACTAGTACAGATATTGCTGTACAGGAGACAACAGATACGCCTATTGGCTTTTCATTGCAGTTAGCAGGACTAGGAAGTAGCTATGACGACTTTACTTGGTCTTCCCCTCAAGAAAACACTTTTGGCAGTAGTAATTTTGGGCAACAATTTACACCAACAGCAACAAGTACTTTTAAGGTGAGCGGACCACAGAACCTTTCCCTTTTCTTCTTAGCATTCATTTTTTTATTGTATTTTTTACTTCAAAGAACAACAGGAAAAATACCACCTCAATTAGTGAGAAAACTCAATAGTCAATATAAATAAAGGCAGGAAATATTATGTTTTACGTTTATATTTTAAAGTGCAGTGATGGTAGTTTTTATACTGGATACACCGATAACTTAGCTAAGCGAATGCTTCAGCACTCACAAGCTCGTTTTAAAAACTGTTATACAGTTAAGCGCTTACCAGTAATACTAGCTTTTCAAGGAGCATTTAAAACTAAGGAAAGAGCGCTAATTATTGAAAAGCAGATAAAAGAATGGAGTAAGAGGCAAAAGCAAGCATTAATAAATGATGACTGGAGCGAGATCATTAGGTTATCGAGGAAAGGAAAATAGATACGTTGACTTTATTTTTCACTTATTTGACTTCTATTCGAGTGAACGTATTAATAAATTATCTGATGAGCTCTCCTTTGTTTGGTAGCGATATTTTCTTTGAGGTATAAAACAATTCTAAGAAAATAAGATCTCTTTACATTCTTTATACTATTCTCTTATAATATCGCAACTTTATATAGTCATGAATGGCTTTATAATCCTGTAAGCTATTGATTGGTGTATAATTAAGTGTCAAAAACAACAGAAAACAGTGAAGTTAATAATATTCATGGAACGAATGAGCAAAGTAATGCAGCAGCAATAGCTCAACAACAAATGTTTTTAGCACAAATGCAACAAAATCAGACACAATCCCAAGATGATGAAATAGATCTTGGTGAATTATGGCGAGCTGTTTGGGCTGGAAAGCTTACCATTATTGCAATTACTTTTATCTTCGCTGTAGCCTCAATATTTTTTGCATTATCTAAACCCAATATCTATAAAGCCTCTGCTATTTTAGCTCCTGCATCAGCAGAAGGCGGTGGTGGTTTAGCCGGTTTAGCTGGGCAATTTGGTGGCCTAGCTAGTATGGCTGGTATCAATTTAGGTGGTGGTGGTGATAAAACAGCCCTTGCACTAGAGATACTTAAATCTCGTTCATTTATTGAGACATTTATTTCAAAACATGAACTATTAGTTCCTATTATGGCCAGTGAAAACTGGGATTTAGCCACAGATACATTAATATTAAATAATGAATTGTATGATCAAGTTAATAATAAATGGCTTAGAGAAGTTAAGCCGCCAAAAAAAACTGAACCTTCATCTTGGGAAGCTTATAAAAAATTTTCTAGTCTATTGAGTGTTTCACAAGATAAAACCACCTCGATGATTACCATTGGAATAGAATATTTTTCACCGACAATGGCACAGCAGTGGTTAACATGGTTAATTAGCGATATAAATGATTTTATGCGTGGTCAAGATCAAAAAGAAGCACAAGCCTCAATTGATTATTTAACACAACAGTTAGAAAATATTCAAGTAACAACAATGGAAACGGTTTTTTATCAGTTAATTGAAGAACAAACGAAAAATATGATGTTAACTAGAGTTAAATCGGAATATGTATTAAAGACTATTGATCCTCCACAAGTTCCTGAGGAGAAAGCGGGGCCAAAACGAGCTTTAACTGTGGTGCTAGGTACTACTTTAGGTGGTATGTTATCAGTGTTAATTGTATTTATTCGTTATTTTTCTAAAAAATAATGCAATAATTATACATCGTATCTTAATTGGGTGTTTGTTATGAGTTCGTCGAATGGACGAAGGAATTAAATCAAAAAATACGCATTATTCGCTTAGCTAATAAAACAAGTTTTTTTATGATAATTTAATATCACAGCGATGAAATCTGTCTCTTATACACATCTCCGAGCCCACGAGACGT
>CAJXUT010000196.1 GCA_913061365.1 uncultured Colwellia sp. | reverse complement strand
AGATCTACACTATCCTCTTCGTCGGCAGCGTCAGATGTGTATAAGAGACAGATTAAATACTTATCACTAACTGAGCGACACTTAGCTATCCAATGTATTTTTCAACAATGTGGCGAGCCGACTATTGCCAAAAGGTTTGTTTGTAAGGAACAAATTAAAGAAATGCATGATAATGGCATGCTTATAGGTGCACATACGCACAGCCATCCTATTTTGATGAAAGAATCACAAAAAATTGCAGCAGAAGAGATTTCTAAAAGTCAAAAAGTTCTTGAGAATATAATTAAAGGTACTGTTGATTATTTTGCATATCCAAATGGGAAGAAGCATCTAGATTTTGATGAAAAGCATATTGAAATATTAAAAAGTCTTGGCTTTAAAGCAGCACTAAGTTCAGACTGGGGTGTTGCAAAAACTCAAAAAACTGAGCTATTGTCATTACCTCGATTTACGCCTTGGGATGATACAGAAAACTACTTTGTTATGCGTTTAGCTATGGCATTTAGAAAAGAGCCATTAAAGTTAGAACATAATCAACTACGCTTTAATATGCCAATAAAAAAAGCTAAAACAGTTTTAATGATTGTGCATGATTTTCCTCCTTGTAGAAGTGCGGGAGTACAACGAACACTCAAGCTAGCTGAATATATTTCGCAACTCGGATGGCAGCCTATTATTCTTACCGTGAATAGAGAAGCACATGTAGCACTCGATGATAATGAAGTTATTCCAGAAGCAGTTGCAGCCTTTGTTTTTAGAGCTAAAGCTTATAATGCCGCACGAGATTTTGCTTATAAAGGAAAGCATTTTGAAGTGTCAAAGGTCCCAGATAAATGGTGGAGTTGGTCATTAAGTGCAATTCCGCTAGGTAAAAAGCTTATTGATAGCTATAAACCAGACTTGATTTTCTCAACTTATCCAATACCCACTGCACACTTTATTGCTTACAAACTTAAAGAATATAGTGATATACCATGGATTGCAGACTTTAGAGATCCTGTTCAATGTCGTTACGATGAAAATATGCAAAAATATAGTAGCGTCGTTAAGTGGATAGAGAAAAAAGTTGCTGAACACAGCAAGCAGATGGTATTTACAACCGAACCATCTAAACGTTTGTACCAACAATTATATCCGAATTTAGCTGATGATAGGTTTTCAGTGATCACTAATGGTTTTGATGAACAAGTGTTTAATTATATTGAAAAGATCACAGAACCTAAAGAAGAAAGTAATGCACCTTTTACATTGCTTTATAGCGGTGCGTTGTATGCAAACGGCAGAGATCCGGTACCCTTATTTGATGCTTTAAGTATATTAAAAAAAGCAGGTGTCATTTGCGAGCATAGCTTCTCTATGACCTTTCGAGGTGCAGGTAGTGGTGGTGAATATCAAAATTATTGCCAGCAACAAGGCATAGATAAAATAGTGAGCTTTTTACCATCAGTAAGTTATATAGAGTCAATTAAAGAGATGCTGTCAGCTAATGCATTAGTACTCATTCAAGACAGTGTGTTTAATTATCAAATACCAGGCAAAGCATACGAATACCTACGTTCTAAGTTACCAGTGTTGGCATTAACACCTAAGCATAGTGCCACTGAAGAAGTACTTTCATCTAATGAGTTGTGCTTTTGCGCAACAGATGCAAATACTATTGCTTCTCATATTGAAAAAATTATATCTATCAAGTCAAAACGAAGTCAGGAGTCTATAGAACCTTTTTCAAGACTAGCATTAAGTACTTCATATGAAAGTTTATTTTCCAAAGCAATTAATAAGGCAGTTGATTAATATGAAGGTTTTGGTGTTTTCAACATTATATCCAAATGAACAGCAAACACAGCATGGTGTTTTTGTTGAGAATGGATTAAAAACATTTGTAGCAAATCATAATGTTGAAGTGCGAGTTTGCGCTCCTGTTCCATGGTTTCCATTGAAGAATGAAATATTTGGCCAATATGCATCATTAGCGAAAATAGCGAAAAAAGAACGAAGACACGGTATTAGTATCGATCATCCTAGGTATCCAGTGATCCCCAAGTTTGGGATGAATATTTCGCCATGGTTATTGGCTAAAGCTATGTTGCCTGTTTTAAAGTCATATATTGATGAAGGATTTGATTTTGATATTATAGATGCACATTTTTGTTATCCGGACGGCGTAGCTGCAATTTGGTTAGCACAACAGCTAAATAAACCTGTTATGGTTTCAGCACTTGGTAGTGACATAAATCTGTATCGCCACTTTAAATGGCCAAATCGACACTTATTAAAATGGCTTCCTCAAGCAAGTGCCATTTCAGCCGTTTGTCAGGCATTAATTGATACCACAGACGAGATGGGTATAGGTTGTGAACATAAAGTTGTATTACGCAATGGCGTCAATCTAGAGCTATTTAAACCAAATGATGCTGAAAGTAGTGTTGACCTTAAAACGTTAGTTATTGTAGGGAATCTTGTTGAAGTGAAGCAGCACCACCTCTTGATTGATGCTATGTCTTTATTACCTGACTACACATTGAAAATAATTGGTGATGGCCCTTTAAAGCAATCATTAACGCTGCAAGCAGAGCAGCTTGGTTTAGTAGAAAGAATTTCTTTCTTGGGACGATTGAAGCAACCTGATATGATTCCACATATTCAAAGTGCAGGTGCTTTGATTCTTTGTTCGCAAAGCGAAGGTTGGGCAAATGTGCTTCTGGAGTCTATGGCATGTGGAACACCTGTGGTTGCTACAGCTGTAGGAGGAACTCCTGAGGTTGTAACTTCAGAGTCAAAAGGCATTTTAGTTGAGAAACATACACCTAAAGCGCTCGCCGAAGCAATCTTGACATTATTTCAATGTTATCCTGATAGAGTTGATGTTAGAAATTACGCAGAACAATTCAGCTGGGATGAAACCGCAGCGGTTAAATATAAATTATTTCAGCAATTAATAGCAAAAAGGAATTAGTCCCGTGAAAGAATGGCGTGTTATTGAAGCAACAGATCCTAAGCAATGGGATGATTTTGTATCGCAATATAGTCAGTATCAATATGTTAAATGGACATTTAAAAAAATCATTAAAGCAGCCTTCGGTCATAACTCTTTATACTTGTTAGCAGTTAATGAAAATAATGAGGTTGGGGCAGCTTTACCGTTAGTGCAAACAAAAAGTATGCTATTTGGAAACTTACTAACATCAATGCCTTTTTTAAATTATGGTGGCTTAATGGGCCCTGAATCAAAGGCGAAGGAAGCAATCCTAAAATACTGTGAGGACTTTTACGCTAAAGATAACTGCAAAAGTATTACTATTCGAGAAGACCAAGAGTTAACAGATGCTTCATGGCAATGTTTAACGCACAAAGTAACCATGATTTTAACGCTGCCAGAAACGGCTGATGAATTAGGTAAAGCCATAGGATCTAAGCGACGTTCGCAAATACGACGTTCAGCTAAAGAAGGAGCTTATACAAAAGTAGGTAAGGCTGAGCTATTGGATGATTTCTATCTTGTTTTTGCAGAGAATATGCGAGATTTAGGAACTCCCGTTTATAGTAAAAAGTGGTTTTCCGCATTATTCGACAATATTGCTGAGCATTGTCATTTAGTGGTTGTTTATTTACATGATATGCCAGTTGCAGCTTGCTTCTTAATTAGGCACCAAGATCAAATGGAAATCCCATGGGCCTCAAGTTTGCGAAGTGCGAATAAATTTAGTGTAAATATGGCACTGTATTGGGAAGCCTTATCATTTAGTATTGAGCAAGGAGCAAAAACATTTGATTTTGGCCGCTGTGATAAAAACTCAAATACACAAAAATTTAAAAAACAATGGGGCTCAGAAGAGCATCAATTGTTTTGGTATCAATATACAGGTATTAGCAATACAGAAGTTCAGCAATTAAATCCCAAGAGTGGAAAATTTGAAAAACTAGTAGAAATTTGGCAGAAACTTCCTTTGCAGGTGGCAAATGTTGTAGGCCCACACATTGTTAAGAATATTCCATAGGCGCGTATAATAGATGTCAATTACTGCAATTTTTTATGTTCTTATCTTTTTATATTGTTTATTTAAAGCTTTTGCGTCTAGGCCAATATGGGGGTTATGGGCTTATTTTTTTGCCTTTTATCTTCACCCGCACTCCAAGTACTGGGGAAGTCAACTTCCCACTCTGCGTTGGTCGTTAATCGCTGCTATTGTCACACTACTTGTTTTATTTGTTAAGAAAAAGCAAGATGAGAAGTTTGTTTTCTTCGAATTCGTAGAAAATAAAATATTTTTTCTTTTTGTTATTTTTGTTGCTATCCAATACTTTTGGGCTTTGAGTGGAACTGTCCATATGGTTTATGTCGTTATGACGGCTAAATTTTTATTGTTAATCTTTTTGATACAGAATTGTCTCAAAACTAATAAGGATATCCTGCTTTTTATTTTAATTAATTTAGTTGGATCTGCCTATGTAAGTTACATTGGAATTTCACAACATTCAGGAGGTCGTTTTGAAGGTGTGGGTGGGCCAGGTTTATCTGAAACAAATGAGATAGCACAGCACTTAGGTGTTGTGTTAATAATGTCTGCTTATTTACTACTTTGTCGACTTGGTAAGAAGTCTTATCTTCTTATCATTCCAATTCTATTATTACTCCAAGCTATCATGATGACGGAAAGTAGAGGGGCTATGATTGCTTTAGCTGGGGCAGCTTTCTTCTCTCTTATTTACTCACCTAAAAAAGTTAGAAAGCAGTTTATTCTTTTTGCTGTTTTAGGGGGAATTGCATTTTCGGCCTTAGTTGGCCCCCAGCTTTTGAGTCGATTTGACAAAATGTCGAGCAATGATGATGGAGAATTAAAAGGGCAAAGTGCTAATTCAAGATTTGTGATGATGGATATTCAATGGGGTATTTTCAAAGAGCAGCCAATACTAGGTCATGGACATAAAGGAACACTCATTTTAAGCCCTATATATGTGCCTGAGAAATATTTAACAAGAGAAGGCGTGCGAGCTTCTCATAATTTAGTTATGTCGATGTTAGTCGATCACGGTGCTATTGGCTCAATTTTATATTTTTCTGTAACTCTTTGTTGCTTATTAAAGGCTCGAGCAGCCTGTAAAACAGCAGGAGATGAAGATGATATTCACCTTTTGAGAACATTACTTCTAGGTATTGGTATATCACTAATATACCTTATGCTAGGGGGATTGGGTTCTAATAATAAGGTAATGGAAGTTGATATTTGGCTTTATGCACTAATTCCTCTATTATTTAGCCGCTTAAAGAACATTAAAACTATTGAGTCGATAAATGAAAAAAGTTGAAGTTTTAGACGGAGTTCGAGGTCTAGCTATTATATTGGTAATGATCTATCACTTTTCACTCCCCTTTCAACATAGTGAGAAAACTACATGGTTAGATCAATTCTTCTATCAAATTCTACAAACAGGCTGGATAGGTGTTGATTTTTTCTTTGCATTATCAGGCTTTCTAATAACGGCTATTTTAATTTCCACTCGAGATAATGAGTCTTATTTTAAGAACTTTTATGTTCGAAGGGTTTTACGTATATTTCCATTATATTATGGCTTTTTATTATTTATTCTTGTTGTATTTCCTTATTTATCTGAATCTTATCGTTTAAATACAGAGTCTATGCAGGAAAACTCTTTTTGGTTTTGGACATACCTTGTTAATTGGAAAATTGCTATGTTGGGATCATTCAATGGCTTCCAAGGTGGCTATATGTGGTCTTTAGCAGTTGAAGAGCAATTTTATCTTGTGTGGCCTTTAGTTGTTTACTATTTCCACAAGAAGATACCTCAAATTTCAATTATTACAATTGCAGTGATGTTAGTCGCTAAATGGGTGATGTTAACCAAGCTAGGAATAACAGCTACAACAATTTATGTTCTCCCTTTTACTCATTTAGATGCATTACTACTTGGAGCAACATTAGCCTCATTATACATGAATGGTCATTTATCGCATTGTGTAACCAGATTTTTTAAACCAGTCGCAATTACGGCTGTCTTATCATTAGCGTTACTATACTTTGTCGAAGGGCGATTTGTATATAATAACAATATGATAGCTCTTATTGGTTTACCTTTACTTGGGATTTTAGCTTCTTGCATAATTAGTTACTTATTAGTAGGTAAAGGACAAGAGAAGGGTAATGTATTCTTTAAGTTTTTTAACAATAACGTTTTACGTAAGTTTGGTGTGCTTTGTTATGGGTTGTATTTATTTCATCAACCTATTGGAGTTGTGATTAATAGTAAGGTTATTCCCTATAATGCCTTTGAATTATGGGGGTCGTATATACCATCTACGCTATTAAGTATATCTCTTAGTATTTTTGTATCTTACGTTGTTGCATTACTCTCTTTTAATATTTATGAAAAGCCTTTTTTAAAGCTTAAGAAGTATTTTGTTTAAAGAGTTGGACAGTTTAATATACGCAGCGTTATTTATATGAAGATAAAAATCAGAATCTAGATACTGGTCTTGGATATATATAGAGTTACTTTCTCTAAGAATTTTTTCTGAATCCAGTATTATTGTATTCATACTTTTCTGTTTTAAAATAAAATCATTAATTTCAGTTAACATATTTTCAATATTTTTTGGCCAATATAGCTTTCTAAAAATATTAGGGCGACCAGGAGGAATTATTGTTGATAGGATAACTGTTATTTTTCTTTTATGTAAAGTATCAACTATTTTTTTAATGTTACTCTTGCACTGTTCAACTATTATTTCATGTAAAGTGTGCTCTAAATTTATCCAATGCAGGTCATTTATGCAGGTTTGAACGAATGCTATTTTTGACGGTATATTCGCATTGAGTTGAGATACTAATTGAGAAGACGTTTGTCCCCCAATAGCCATATTGATAACTCTGTATTTTTCTGTAAATTTCTCTTGAGGCCACATGAGTACTCGAGAGTCACCAAGTAATGTTATTGAATTTAGGCTTACATTTTTTTGTAATTCCTTGAGGTTTTTACCAATATAACCTGAGGGAAATGTACGAATAGATTGTAGCTTGATAAATGAAGCATGCAATAAATGAATTGCCTTAATATTTATCGCAATTGAGAGGAAAAGTACTGTCTCTTATACACATCTCCGAGCCCACGAGACGTAGAGGAATCTCGTA
>CAJXUT010000195.1 GCA_913061365.1 uncultured Colwellia sp. | reverse complement strand
ACTATCCTCTTCGTCGGCAGCGTCAGATGTGTATAAGAGACAGTTTATTAAACTCTGATCGACTAAGTTATTTACTTTCAGTGTAATTCCACTCGATTGGTTATGCTGAGCTGAATTTATCTCATGATTTATTAAGTCTTCAATTGTGCTACGCGCATTTATTGGAGATACAATAAGATGCTTAAAACTAAATGCCATATAGGGGAACTTTATAAATTCAAACACTTGTGCCACTTCATCAGTGATCTCTTTTTGGCATGTAAATAAACTGAAGTCAGTATAAATTTTTGCATTTTTTTCATGAAAATTACCAGTACCAATATGGGCATAGCGCACTAATTCGCCATTTTCTGTGCGACTAATCAAGCAAATTTTTGCATGTATTTTTAACGTTGGAATACCAAAAGAAACCTTTGCACCGGCATTAGATAAAACTTCTGCCCAATTAAGGTTCGCCTGCTCATCAAAGCGAGCTCGCAATTCAATATTGACAGAAACTTCTTTACCATTTTTGACCGCTTCGGTAAGCGCAGCAATAATCCGAGATTTTTTAGCTACTCGGTAAAGTGATATTTCAATTTTTTTCACCATAGGATCATATGCAGCTTGGCGTAACCATTCGGTAAAATGAGAAAATTTATGGTAAGGATAGTAAAGTAAAATATCTTGAGCTTTGATAGCAATAAAGGCGTTGTTGTAACGCGTAAAGTCGTATTGCTCTAAAGCAGGTAACTTTTCATGTTCTAATGATTTGTCACCAATACTAGGAAATTCAATAAAATCTTTGAAGCTATGATAGCGTCCTCCCGATATTACTCCCTCATTAGAAGTGATGGTAAATTGCTGTTTAAGTACTTTCAGCATACTTTGAGGCATTTTTTTATCATAAACTAAACGTACAGGCTCAGCATGAATTCGTTGCTTTAAACTTGAAGACATTTGTTCAGATAAGCTTTGACTAAATTCATTACTGAGATCAAATTCTGCATCTCGGGTAAGCTTCATTGAATAAGCATGGATGGTATCAAACTCAAAAAAACCGCTAAATATTTGTGTTAAACAATGTCGGATAATATTATCAAGTAAAATGATACTAACACTTTTATTTTCTTCTAGCTTATCACTGGGTAATTTCACAAAGCGAGGTGAATTGCTACTGGGTACTTCAACTAAAGCATATTGGCAATGTTGGTCTTTACACATTGACACCATTAAGTAGGTAGCGTCATCATTGATGTGATCTGCTAGTGTCGTTTGTTCGTTGACTATCAATGGGAAAATATGGCGACGTAATTTGTCTTTATAATATTGTTCTAGCCATATTTGTTGTGATTCTGATAATTGCATCTCATTAATTAAGTGAATGTTATTTATATCTAATTGCTGTAATAGTATTTGATAAGTTTCGTCAAAAATCATTTGTAATGAAATAACTTTATTTTGAATTTCTTTAAATAAATTGAGCGATTTTGTATTTTGGTTATTACTTGTTGATAGCAGTATTTTACGACGGACATCCGCTACTCTAACTCGATAGAATTCATCCATATTACTTGAATAAATACCTAAGAACCTTAAACGCTCCAATAGGGGAACACTTTCATCTTGTGCTTCTTGTAAAACGCGATGATTAAAAGATAGCCAGCTGAGCTCTTTTTCGAGGAAATGCATTCCGGTAATACTCCTTTATAGTTGAACAACCTTGAAATGAAAGTTTTGTCTATTGCTTTGAGCAGTAACAAAACTATATCTCATCTATATTGCAGTTTTATTAAAGTGCTATTTAACAAAAGGCTAGCCAAAGGAGTATAGTTATTAAAGTGTGCTTTTATGTGTATAAAATTATTGGGTTAAATAAGTAAGCTAAAATTAAAAAAGCCTTAATATCAGTGATATTAAGGCTTTGCACTTATTAATACTTATTGTATTAATTATTAGTAGTGGTTTTTAAAAACCACATTGTTTACCTTGGTTTTTATCTTTTAGCCAAGTTTGTAATGGAGCAAAGTAGTCTAAAATAGCAGTAGCATCCATTTGCTCATTCCCTGTTAATACTTTATAAGCTTGTTGCCAAGGTTGGCTAGAGCCCATTTCTAACATGGTATTAAGCGCTTTACCGGCATCTTTATTATTGTAAATTGAACAACGGTGAATTGGATCGGTATTGCCAGATATTTCACATAAGGCGCGATGGAATTCAAACTGTTGAATATGAGCTAAGAAATAACGGCTATAAGGAACGCCACCAGGAACATGATATTTAGCTCCCGGATCAAAAGCATCAGCATTACGAGCTACTGGTGCTGCAACACCTTGATATTTTTCACGTAACTCCCACCAAGCTTCATTGTAATTTTCAGGTGTTACTTCACCTGAATAAACCTTCCAACGCCATTGATCAACGAGTAAACCAAATGGAATGAATGCAACTTTGTCTAGTGCTTGCTTCATTAATAGTCCAATATCTTTTGATTCATCAGGAATGGTATCGATTAAACCAATTTCTTTTAAGTATTTTGGTGTTACTGATAAGGCAATGGTGTCACCAATTGCTTCATGGAAACCATCGTTGGCACTGTTTTGAAAATATACAGGTTGATCTTTATAAGCGCGTTGATAGAAGTTATGACCTAACTCGTGATGAATAACTGAGAATTCTTCACCGGTTTTTTGAATACACATTTTGATGCGTAAATCGTCTTTTGCGTCTAAATCCCATGCAGAAGCATGACATATTACGTCTCTATCAGCAGGTTTAGTGAATAAAGAACGAGTCCAAAATGTTTCAGGTAACGCATCAAAACCTAGTGAAGTAAAAAACTTTTCAGCGGCTTTAACCATTTGAATCTCATCGTAATTATGAGCGGCTAATTGCTTAGTGACATCATAACCAGGATCTGCACTTTCTGGCGCAACAAGTGGATAAATATTTCCCCAAGACTGTGCCCACATATTTCCTAATAAATGTGCAGGGATAGGTTTATCTTGTGGAACCTTATCTTCACCATATTCTTTGCCAAGCTCACTACGTACGTAACAATGTAAATCATCATATAACGGCTTTACTTGTCCCCACAATCTGTCTAATTCTTTAGCAAAATCATCTGCAGGCATATCATAGTTTGAACGCCACATTGCACCTAAATCTTTGTAACCAAGACCATTAGCACCTTCGTTAGCTAACTCAGCTTGGCGAGTATATAGTGTTTTCATTGGAGGACTAATTTCACGCCATCCTTCCCACATTTCTAATAGCTCATCGTAGTTACGAGATTCAGCCATGATTGAGGTCATGTCACCTAAACTTAATTTCTCACCTGCTTGCGTGGTGTAACTACCTTTTCCGTAAATGCTGCCAAGTTCAGCACCAATTTTTGCTAGCTCAGCTGATTTAGCTGAATCTTGCGGGGCAGGGAGTACTATGGATTGCTTTAAAATATTAAGCTGGCGTCGTTGAATTGGTGTTACATCTATCGCATCAAAGCTAGCTGCTTGCATGGCAAATTTTACACTCGCTTCTGTTGCTTTTTGACTCGCTTCTGCTGCCAATGCTGATGTGTCTTCAGTGATAAAATTAGAATATATCCACTCAGCTCGATTAATTGATAACGCTAAAGCAACTTGCTCTTTGGCCACTTTATCTAGAAAAACCTGTGCATCATTACTGGTTAATACAGTAGGCAATGCTTGAGGAGTTGATTGTGTTATTTCAGCTTTTTGACTACAAGCAGCTAAAGATGTGGCAACAACAATGGCAAGGGTTGTAATTTTAAAAGTATTTTTAATTTTATTCATGTACGCACCAACTATATTTTTAAAGTGTTAAGTAAGTATATTGATAGGTACAAGTATTACAATTTTTGCACTAAAGGTAAATGGTATGTAAATATTAAGTAATAAATAAGTTTTCAAGACAAAAAAAAGCTCATTTAAGAATAAATGAGCAAAGTCACAACATGATAAAGAATAAATAACAGGGGTATTTGTTACTTTCTATGCAGGTTAACAAAATTGTTTGCCTAAGAAAGTGAAGCTATATTAGCGTGCGAGAGTGTTCTTTACTGTATAGAAACCGTAACAGTTTGTAATTTTGTAAGGTTAAAGCGAAAAATCTTGTTTGAATTGATGCCTTTTAAAATCCAAAAAAAAGACTCAGAGCAGATTGACAGATCAGGCCACTGAGTCAGGAGTATATATGTATGTACATATCCTTTGAGGCATTTTTTGAATAATAGTTCAATTTTCGTGCATAAAAAAATAATAAAGAGCAGTTAAGTAAATACACTTGACCTAATCATACTAAGTAGGCTATTTTAAACGCGTGTTTGAATTAGGGTGGCGCTCAAATCAATGAGTAGTAAAATATGAGTACGAAGACTAAAATATTAAATGCAGCAGAAGTGCTTTTTGCTGATAAAGGCTTTAATGGTACATCGTTAAGAGAGATAACGAGCCAAGCTGAAGTTAACTTAGCAGCGGTGAATTATCACTTTGGCTCTAAAAAAGAGTTAATCAAAGCAGTAATGTCTCGTTATATGAATGAACTGTCTCCTCGATTAGAATCTGCGTTACATGCAATTTGTGTTGATGAAGTACAACCGACATTAAATGAAGTTTTTTCTGCTTTTCTCGAACCTTTGTTACATTTAAATACTTTTAAGGATAACGGCACTAGTACTTTTTTGCAGTTACTTGGCCGAGGTTTTACTGACAATCAAGGTTTTTTACGGTGGTTTTTAACAACACAATATCCTGGCGTATTTACTAATTTCACGCAAGCCGTTCATAAAGCTTACCCAGAATTAACGTCAGAAGAAATGTTCTGGCGGTTACATTTCACTATGGGGACTATAGTTTTTACTATGTCATCAAGTGATGCACTAATTGATATAGCTCAAAATGATTTTGATCGTGAAGTGGACATTGCAGGCGTTATTAAGCAGGTTATTCCATACGTGGCTGCGGGGGTTGCAGCACCTATCATTCGATAAATAGAAAATAAAGGCTATAAATTACTATTCATAGCCTTTTAAAAACTTTATAAAATACGTTAAGTCTTCAATTACTTTGTTAGTTCAAAGTGCTCTTATGGTTTTTTCGCTTGTATCAATCTATTCAATAAAATTATTACAAAAGCTAGGGCGTACACGCCGTAAACCAAAATCATCCATTGCGGCATACTGTAATTCATAAACTGCCAATTAATTTCTCCACAATCACCTGTTGCTTCAAATAATGCAGGGAGCCATTCGTGTAATGGTGCCCACGTTGGGAAGTTAGGAACGATATCGCAACTGAAAAATAAAGAGCCTGAGTTAGCTTGTATTTCGACATGCTCTAATGCAATGAGCAGTCCCCAAATTGAACCTATACCCCATAAAACATAAGCAATTAATCGAGTGATTAAAAACTTACAGCCAGCAAAGCCAATCAAGCCTGCTAGTACAATCGCAAAAATAGCAACACGTTGATATACACACATGATACACGGCGCTAAATCCATGGCATATTGAAAAAATAATGCACAGGCTTCTAACCCTAAAGCGGATAGCGCAAGTAACAACCATGGTGTTGAGTTTGTTGTTAAGTTACTTAAAAATTTCATTTATTCCTCAGGTATATACCAATTTATATAATGGATAAAAAAAAGCTTCTAAAATTATTTAGAAGCTTTTATTTTAACAAATAAACTGTTTTTGTTAACAATTAAGTCAATTAAAGTTGTTACAAATTAACTGCCATTAATAAGGATGTGAACATAGATGCTCGCACCGTAACCTAAAGCAATTACAGGTGTCCATTTTAAGTGACTGAAGAAAGTATAGTAACCACGTGCTTGCCCCATAAGAGCAACACCCGCTGCAGAACCAATAGATAGTAAGCTACCACCTACACCTGCGGTTAAGGTTACTAGCAACCACTGTGCGTGTGACATATCAGGGTTCATGGTAAGTACTGCAAACATAACCGGGATGTTATCAACAATAGCTGAAAGAATACCAACAAGTATATTAGCGTTAGTAGCACCTAATTGACCGTACATGAATTCTGAGGCCATGCCTAAATAACCGATAAAACCTAAACCGCCTACAGCTAAAATTACACCATAGAAGAAGAATAAAGTATCCCACTCAGCTCCAGCTATTTTATCGAAAATATCAAACTCTTTGTCCTCTTTATATTTCTCAGTTTGATTTTTATGTCCTGGGGTTAATGATACATCAATTTTAGATTTGCCTGATTTTTTGATGTAGTAACCGAAAAGTTTCAAATAAGCTAAACCTAACATCATGCCGTATACAGGTGGTAAGTGTAAGAAGTTATGGAAAGATACAGCAGTTACGATTGTTAAAATAAACAGACCAACGATTGATAAACCACCATGTTTTATTGGCGTCATTTCACTTGATTGTGCTGTTGGTTTACCTGAAGTGATAGCGAACTGCATAATGAATGCAGGAATAACAAAGTTAACAACTGACGGGATAAATAAAGCAAAAAACTCACTAAATTGAACCATGCCTTTTTGCCAAACCATTAAGGTTGTTATGTCACCAAATGGGCTAAATGCACCACCGGCATTTGCGCCAACAACAATATTGATACAACTTAACGCAATAAATTTAGGTTCATCTTTACCTACGGCGAGTACAACAGCACACATAATTAAAGCGGTCGTTAGGTTATCTGCGATAGGGGAGATAAAGAAGGCTAAAATACCCGTTAACCAAAATAAAGTTTTGTAACTAAAGCCTTTTGCAACTAACCAATCACGCAGTGCATCAAATACGTTTCTCTCTAACATCGCATTGATGTATGTCATCGCAACAAGTAGGAAGAAGAAAAGTTCAGCATACTCTAAGAAATTGTGACGAATCGCAACTTCTGCAGCATGTGGCATACCATGAGCGCCATAATAGTAAGCGATAAGTATCCAAATCAGTCCTGCTGCAAGTAAAACAGGTTTAGATTTTCTTAAGTGCAATTGCTCTTCTAAAATAACCAAACTATAAGATAATACAAAAATAGCAATGGCGGCATAACCAATCCAGTGGGTTGTTAAATCTACAGTCTGATGCGAAGCATCAGATGCAAATGCAATACTAGGTCTGTCTCTTATACACATCTCCGAGCCCACGAGACGTAGAGGAATCTCGTA
>CAJXUT010000194.1 GCA_913061365.1 uncultured Colwellia sp. | reverse complement strand
AAATTCGAATTAATGATTGAAATATTAAATTGTGGAATTTAAAAAATTATTGAATTACGTGCTTTTTTGCAGTAATTAATTTAACTAGGAAATATATAAGGCTATTTAGCTGATAGCTAAATAAAAAATGGCGGTCCGTACAGGACTTGAACCTGTGACCCTCCGCTTCATCACACTACAGTTTTCACTGCCACCAAAACTGGCTTCGTGCGCTGGACTATCCCTTCACCATTGCTTGCGCTTTAGGTGGATGCCGTCTAGTCTCTGCACCTTCCCCACTTTCGCAAGGCTTGGCTCAGGATTGCCATCATCATTACATGGAAGGTTTCCCTGAATTTGACATCTTACACTTAAAGGTTTTCACCAATAAGGCCCAAATTTTACTTTTAGAAGGCGGATGCTCTATCCAGCTGAGCTAACGGACCTTGATATATCTATAATAAATAACTAATATTTAAATGTAAATAATCTGATATTCTAGATTTATAATACAAAATACACATGTTACCTACTGTGGTAACTTTTATCAAAAGAAAGGTAATATTACCTACCCTGTATCCCTTTAAAACATTAACCACTTTCAAGTTAGGTAACACCCTAGGGGGTAATACGCGCTCTATCCAGCTGAGCTAAGGGCGCACATTAACCTACAAAGCTTTACCTTTAATTTCTAATGCGAAAAATTAAAAGTGGTCGGTGATGCAAGATTCGAACTTGCGACCCCTTGGACCCAAACCAAGTGCGCTACCAAGCTGCGCTAATCACCGACATAATCAAAATCAAACTAAATAATATTAGCTGCTTTCAACGGATGCGGATATTACCGAGTTGCGTTAGCCCAGTCAAACCTTTTTTGTAAAAAAAAATGCGTTCGCCTAATTTTAGTGCAACTTGCTCAATTGTTGAATAGTCTGTTTCATTATTTTGATATAAGAATAATGAAAGCTAACAAATGAATTTACTTTTATTATAGCTGGGAGCTATATCTACTAATGGTGAATAGATGGTTATGATGATTACAATACCTTTTAAATGATTGATCGATTATGCCCTCATAGTAGATTACGTATATATCTGCTATTTATGCCTACTACTCAATCTTCCTTTATGGCAAAATAGTATTATTTATTACTATTATTTCAACTTTATACCTAAGGTAAAAGATAAGCATTATGACGGCATCATTAATTGACGGTAAAAGCATTGCCAAACAACTAAGAGACTCTGTAAAAGAAAAAGTTAATCTACGCATTAGTCGTGGTCAACGTGCCCCTGGTTTGGCAGTTATTCTTGTTGGTTGCGATGCAGCTTCACAAGTATATGTTGGTAGCAAGCGCAGAGCGTGTGAAGAGGTTGGCTTTGTTTCTCGTTCATACGACTTACCATCAACAACCTCACAAAATGAGCTATATGAACTAATAGATGAGCTTAATAATGATGACACTATTGATGGTATTTTAGTGCAACTGCCCTTACCTGATGGCTTAGATGCAAACTTAGTTATAGAACATATTCATCCTGAAAAAGATGTTGATGGCTTCCACCCATTTAATGTAGGAAAGCTCGTATTACGTCAACCGGGCTTACGACCTTGTACTCCTAAAGGTATTATGGAGCTTATTGAGTCAACAGGCATTAACCCTTATGGATTAGAGGCCTTGGTAGTTGGTGCATCTAATATTGTTGGTCGTCCAATGACATTAGAGCTATTACTTGCTGGCTGTACCGTAACCACTACTCATCGTTTTACTAAAGATCTTGAAGGTAAAGTAAGAAATGCTGATTTAATTGTTGTTGCTGTTGGTAAACCTGGATTTATCCCTGGAGAGTGGGTTAAAGAGGGTGCAATAGTTATTGATGTGGGTATTAACCGTTTAGAGTCGGGTAAGCTTGTTGGTGATGTAGACTTTAATATTGCTAAAAGTAAAGCAGCTTTTATCACTCCAGTTCCTGGTGGAGTTGGTCCAATGACTGTTGCTAGCTTGATTGAAAATACACTTATTGCATGTGAAGAGTTTGGCAAGTAGGTATAAAGTTTAAAGGAGTGTACTCACCTTGGGTACACTCCAATCAAAGTTTATTTATGCTTTACGCCAAGTCGTTTTACCTGCACTATCTTCTAATACAATATTCAATGCATTAAGTTTATCTCTAGCATCGTCCGCTAAAGCCCAGTTTTTATCTGCTCTCGCTTGATTACGCTGATTAATTAGTGCCTCAATAACGGCAACTTCATCATCATCATTTTGACCTTGTAAAAATTCAGAAGGTACGAGTTGTAATAAACCAATCACTCCTCCTAATATTTTCAATGTTGCTGCAAGTTTTATAGCCTGTTCTTTATTTTTATCTTTAGCTACATTAAGCTCTTTTGCTATTTCAAATAAAACGGCAATAGCTTGTGGCGTATTAAAATCATCATCCATTGCTTGGCTAAATTGCAGCACGTAAGGTGACTCTTTATCTAAAATAAAGTCTTTAGGTACATCAACATCTCTTAACGCTGTGTAAATACGTTCTAGTGATGAACGAGCTTGCGTCAAATTATCGGTAGAGTAATTTAGCTGGCTACGGTAATGACCTGTTGTTAAGAAAAATCTTACCGTTTCTGAATCATATTGAGCTAAAACATCACGAATAGTAAAGAAGTTACCAAGTGATTTAGACATTTTTTCTTGATCAATTTGTACCATCCCTGTGTGCATCCAGTAATTTACATAGGGAGTATCTAGTGCACAACAGCTTTGCGCCACTTCATTTTCATGATGAGGAAACTGTAAGTCTGAACCACCGCCATGAATATCAAAATGGTGACCTAGCTCTTTTGCATTCATTGCTGAACATTCTATATGCCAACCAGGACGGCCTTCTCCCCAAGGTGATGACCAACTTGGTTCACCCGGTTTAGCTGATTTCCATAACACAAAGTCTAATGGACTGTTTTTTGTATCATCCACTTCAACTCGCGATCCAGCTTGTAACTGTTCTAAATCTTGACCACTTAATTTACCGTAATTGTCATAGCTTGAAACATCAAATAGCACATCACCTTTACCTGTACTCGCAGCATTATCACCTGCAATGTAAGCGTGCTTTTTAGCAACTAAGGTTTCAATCATAGTAATGATTTCATCCATATGTGTAGTTACTCTTGGCTCAAGATTGGGGCGCGCCATGTTCAATGCATCAAAATCTTCATGCATATAACCAATAGTTCGCTCTGTTAATTCTTCTGGCGTCTCATTATTTTCATTAGCACGATTAATTATTTTATCTTCAACATCTGTAATGTTGCGAACATAATTAACTTCAAAGCCTGAGAAGCGTAAATAACGAGAAATATTATCAAAACTGATATAAGTGCGCGCATGGCCAATATGGCATAAATCGTAAACTGTGCAGCCACAAACATACAATCCTACTTTACCTGGGTTAATAGGGGTAAAAACTTCCTTTTTACGGGTTAGTGTGTTGTATATCTGTAACATGAGAATTAACGACTCCGTTGAAATAAAAAATGAATATTCAAATTGAAAAAAGATTGTACCTCAAGCATCCCTTTGGATCACCATAGCAGATGCACTTTATCTCAAGTTAAGGTACAATTTGGCAAAATTTATTTGTATATACCCATGTTACCTCAAGATACAGGGTTCAGCTGGAATTAGAAGCGTCTTTATACAAGGCATTGATTAAAGATAATGGTTGTTCCATTGTCAAAATTAATAACGTCGCATAAAGCATTTCTAAACCAGCCCTTTGGGGATGGCTGAGCAAATCATGCGCTTCGTTGCATCTATTTTTAAGGGAATAACCCTTAATAAAAAGATGCGCCTTGATCATGAATCGCTCTGTCATCCTGAAGCTTGCATCTTGAAGTATCATGGGTATAAGCTTCTGCTCAACTTTTTAAGAGAATCTTATGATTATTTTCAAAACAACCCTTGGCGATATTAAAATTGAATTGAATTTCGATAAAGCACCTAACACAGCAAAAAACTTTCAACAGTATGTAGAAGAAGGTCATTACAATGGCACGATTTTTCACCGTGTAATTAAAGGCTTTATGGCACAAGGTGGTGGTTTTGCTCCAGGTTTAGATGAAAAACAAACACGTGCAAGCATTGAAAATGAAGCAAACAATGGTTTAGGTAATAAACGTGGCACTTTAGCAATGGCACGTACACAAGAACCACACTCAGCTTCGGCACAGTTTTTTATCAACTTAACAGACAATGACTTCCTTGATTTTAAAAATGAATCAGTACAAGGTTGGGGTTATTGTGTATTTGGCGAAGTAGTTGAAGGCATGGATGTAGTTGACAAAATGACGCTTGTAGAAACAGGTAACATGTTTGGTCACGGCGATGTGCCAAAAGATGATATTTTAATTGAATCGGCACATGTAGAGTAACTTAAATACCCTGACGATTAATGAATAGTACACAACAAAAAGTCACCTACTTCATTGCTGATTTACATTTAGCGCAAAACAGGCCGGATATAACGGCCTGTTTTTTGTCGTTTTTAAAAAATGAAGTACCTCAAGCACAAGCACTTTACATTTTAGGTGACTTATTTGAAGCTTGGATTGGTGATGATGATGATAGCCATTACTTAAGCACTATAGCTAAAGCATTAACCACGCTATCAGCCCTTGGTACAAAAATTTATTATATTCATGGTAATCGTGATTTTTTACTTGGCCAACGTTTTGCTAAAAAGTCATCGATGATCTTGTTACCGGAAGTTGATTTAATCAATTTGTACGGAGAAAGTGTAGTTATAATGCATGGTGACACATTATGCACTCTTGATGTTGGCTATCAAAAATTTCGTAAAAAATCACGCTCTTGGTGGTGGCAAGCAATTATAAAGAGCTTACCTTTATTCGTGCGAAAAAAAATAGCCGCTGATTATCGTAAAAAAAGTGCGGCAGCAACTGCAATTAAATCTCAAGACATTATGGATGTTACGCCTGATGAGGTTATCACGTGCCTTGAAAGTTACCAAAGCCAAATACTCATACATGGGCACACTCACAGGCCTGCAACACATGAGTTAATTGCCAATGGCAAAGAAGCCAAACGTATTGTTCTAGGTGATTGGTATGAACAAGGGGCTTGGCTTAAAGTTACACCAACAAGTATGCAATTAATGAATACACCACTCATTGGAAATACTCTAGCTAAAGCTTAGTTTTTTATTGGTGTCCCGCTATGAAATTTAAAGTCAGTATCTGCTGAAGTTATTAACTCCGCTTCTACCTTGCCAAAATGTGTAATACGCTCACTAATGTCAATATCATCTCCAGCTACTTGCTGTGCTAAAGCCAAATAATCTTGGTAATGACGTGCTTCTGAGCGAAGTAACGATACATAAAATTTATTTAAATCATCATCAAGATGAGGAGCTAATTTAGCGAATCGTTCACATGAGCGAGCTTCAATATAAGCACCAATAATTAACTTATCAATTAAAGCATTTGGTTCGTATGTTGTAACATGCTTCATCATACCTTTGGCATAACGTCCTGCGGTTATTCCATCAAATGGAATATCACGATTAACCATTATCTCTAATACTTGATAAAAGTGGTGTAACTCTTCTTTGATCAGCAAAACCATTTTATCAATAAGGTCTTGACTGTAAGGAGAGTTATTTTTAGGAAGAATAGCCTTGGATAAATTGTTTTTATTGGCTAATGACTGTAAATCACCTTTTTTTCGATATAAAAAGTCTTCGTAGGGTTCAAACCATTCAAACAGTATTTTGCTGCTTTCTTTATCAACAGCATACTTTCGAATGAGGAACATTGCCGTTTGCCCTGCTTTTAACTCACATGCAAGGTGATCTCGTAAAATAATGGGGAGATTTTCGGTTTTTTTAGCTTCGAAAGTCCACCCATCAGGTGTTTCACATTGTAAAAAAGAGTTAATAGGCGCTAATAAGTCTGTGTAAGGCACTACTGATAAATCCTTAGAAAATTTTAGCGACACTTTAACATAAACCAAAACATAAAATCATTGACTTATCTCATGCATTAAGACGTAAAGTGTAGACTATCTGAATAAGCAAATAACGCAGGAGCGCCTCCGGTATGCCAAAATAAAACATTGTCTGTTTTTTTGATTTCACCAGAGCGAATCATATCAATAAGGCCACCCATTGCTCTTCCTGTGTAAACAGGATCTAATAAAATTCCTTCTGTTTGAGCGGTCAAAGAAATCGCTTCATTCTCTAAGGTACCGATAATGCCATATCCTTCACCAACATAATCAGAATTGAGACACAGGTCTGTATCAGAAAAGCGATGTTCTTCATCGATTAATTTCGCTGTACTATCAGCAAGTGATAAAATATGTTGGTTGAAAGGAACTTTATCGCTTTCTCCTTTATCAATGTTTATTCCTACTATTTTACTAGGAAGTTTAAGGATCTTTTTTCCTAGCATTAAACCTGCATGTGTTCCGCCTGAGCTTGAGGCAAAAACTATATGAGTAAATGTTGTCTTAATATTTTGGCTTTGAGTTTCTAGTTCTTTCAATGCTTCTACAAATGCTAAAGCACCTAATTCATTTGAACCGCCATAAGGCACAATATAAGGTTTTTTACCTTGTTTTTTTAATTGCTCAACTAATAAAGGAATATCTTCTCCTTTACGGTTTTTACCCGCCCAATGAATATTGCAGCCAAATATTTTATCTAACAATAAATTTCCATCGAATTGCTCTGGTTCTTCTCCTCCTAAAACTAGGTGACACTCTAATCCTAAACTAGCTGCAGCAGCGGCAGTTTGTCGACAGTGATTTGATTGTGCTGCACCTGCGGTGATAATAGTATCGGCACCTTGAGCAAGTGCGTCTGCCAGAATAAACTCTAATTTTCTGGTTTTGTTTCCGCCTAATGCTAGCCCTGTATTATCATCACGTTTCATAAATATTCTTGGTCCACCTAGCTTCTCACTTAGTTTAGTAAGTTCAATTAGCGGTGTTGGGAAAAAGCCTAAAGGTACTCTTGGTATATCTTTGTATTGCATATATTTTCTCTTTGATCATGCTATCAATTAATGCTATTCAAAATAAATTATATATTCAAAATGAACCAAAACTAACTGTTTTACCGTTAAGTTTTGCCATTATAAGTTTATTTTTAATAATTATATGCAGAATGAAGG
>CAJXUT010000193.1 GCA_913061365.1 uncultured Colwellia sp. | reverse complement strand
TACGAGATTCCTCTACGTCTCGTGGGCTCGGAGATGTGTATAAGAGACAGGAAAAGTACTTACTTCTAAGTGAACAACAACCTGCCCTGCAAGTTCCAAGTTTATTCCTAAATTTACCTACAGCCAAGCAGCTTACTAGTTATCAAACGGTATTGTCGATGCGCCCTGAAGATGAAGCAATACAAGCTGCTGCAACGCTTAGTCAGCAGCATTATAAAAACCCAATAATATTGAGCCATCAAGACAGAGTGTCAAAACGCTTAGCAATGGCATTTAGTGAGCAATGGAAGCTTTCAACCGGCAATGATGTAGAGGTTGTTTACTTTAGCCAAGGTAAACAGATGCAAGCTAGCTTAAAAGAAGCACTTGATGTAAATTCCAGTCAAACTCGTATAAAGCAATTACAAAGCCGACTTAAAAATAACATCAAGTATGAATCTAGGAATCGCCGTGATATTGATATGATTTATCTTATTGGTTCAGCATCACAAACTCGCTTGAGTAAACCCTATATTGATGTAAACACTAGCCCATTTGCCAGTATTATCCCTGTCTTTGCCAGTTCTCGTAGCCATAGTCACTTTAATTACAAACACAACAAGGGTAGTACCAATGATCTACAAGGGCTGACCTTTACACAGATTCCTTGGCTATTAGCATCTGAACAGCAAAACAAACAATTAGCACAGGTAAGTGATAAACTTTGGCCACAGCGTAGTGATAGTTTATCCCGTTTATTTGCGATGGGATACGACAGTTACCACTTACTTAACAAAGCAACCTTAATGCATCAAGCCCCTTATATTCGACATTTTGGCCAAACAGGTACTCTAAAACTCAATAAGAATAATGTATTAACTCGTAGCCTTATTTGGGGTCGTTATCAAAAAGACAAGGTGATGCAGATTGTCATGGATTAATAAAGATACAAGCCACGCTCGAGGAAAAACAACGGAAGCTTTCGCTGAGCAATATCTCATTAAACAAGGTTTAACCTTTGTTGAGAGAAATGTACATTGTCGCCAAGGAGAAGTTGACCTTATAATGCTTGATGGTGATACAGTTGTTTTTATTGAAGTGAAATATCGAAAGAATAATCATTTTGGCAGCGCCATTGAGGCAGTATCTCTAGCCAAACAGAATAAAATTAAACATTGTGTTGCATTTTATTTTCATAAATCTAACTTAAATGAATATAATACACCTTGCCGTTTTGATGTTATTGCCCTCGAAGGCAATATTAACCAACCACAGGTCACTTGGCTCAAAAATGCCTTTTGAGTTTAACAGCACACACCGGAGTTGCTTTACCCCATGCTAGAACAGATCCAAAACAATTTTACAGAAAGTATTCAAACACAAATAGCAGCAACTGAAGCTATTTCTAGTGCTATAGAGCAAGCTGGAATGTTAATGGTTCAAAGCTTACTTGCTGGAAATAAAATGCTTGCTTGTGGCAACGCTGGCTCTGCGGGGCACGCTCAGCATTTTTGCGCGCAGTTATTAAATCGTTTTGAAACTGAGCGCCCTAGCCTGCCAGCTATTAGCTTAATTGCTGGCAGCTCTACCATTACATCAATTGCCAACGACTCCCAATTCGACGAAATCTTCTCTAAACAGATCCGCGCTTTAGGTAATAATGGTGATATTTTAGTGGCAATATCAGCCAGTGGAAATTCACGAAGTGTTATTAAAGCTATAGAAAGCGCTGTATCTCGTGATATACCTATTATTGCACTTACAGGTAATGATGGTGGAGATATCGCAGGTTTATTAGGTGAAGGTGATGTTGAAATTAGAGTCCCTTCATCACGTACAGCACGTATCAATGAAGTACATCTAATTGTATTACATTGCTTATGTGAAATTATTGATACTACTTTATTTCCTCAATCGGAGTTTTAATCCCCATGTTGACTTTACCTTTGCACCTTAAAAGACTTTTTTTAAAACTGAGTGCTGTTTTCCTCATTCTATTAACACTTCAAGGATGTACAGCCGTTGCAGTAGTTGCAGTAACAACGGGAGCCTCTATGGCCACTGACAGACGCAGTATTGGCAATCAAATAGATGATCAAAGTATTGAAGTGGAAGCTTACAATGAAATAACTAAAAATGAATCGTTAAGTGATAACACTAATCTACAAGTTATTAGTCTGAATGGTTCAGTACTTGTTGTTGGTCAAGCGCCAACCGAACATCTAAGAGACCAAGCAATAAAGATAATTAACTCCATCAATGGTGTTGTTCGTATTCATAATCAAATAAGAATTGGTAACCTGACTTCAATTACAACAAAAACTAATGATGTTTGGCTTACTTCTAAAGTGAAAAGTGCTCTTTTTGCTAGTGATGAAGTTAGTGGCAGAACCATTAAGGTTATTACTGAAAATGCTGAAGTATTTTTAATGGGGTTAGTAACCCAGAAGGAAGCTAATACCGCAGTTGATATTACTCGTAATATCAGCGGTGTAAATAGTGTCTACAAGGCATTTGAATATTTATAATAATCTATAAAAAAAGAGATTCCCATTATGTACAACGGGAATCTCTTTATTCAAGATTGATAATCTAATCAGTAGGCTTGTTAAAAAAGTTTATTTGATAACTTTTAAGCTTGCTTTACTTTTTGTTGATTTTTTTGGCTCTGCAGTTTTATCCGCAGAAGAAACACTACTCAATGTTGCTTTGGGTTTAGCTTCTATCTCTTCAGTAACTTCATTATCTTCTTCCACAGAGTGCTCAATTGGAAGTGATGTACCTACACCGTTTTCTTTAGCATAAATAGTGGCTATTGCCCCATAAGGAACCGAAATGTGCTCAAGTTTCCCACCAAATCTAGCGCTAAAATCAATACTGTTTGCACCTAAAGCAATAGTACCCACTGCCGATGCGGCAACATTCAATACTATTTGATTATCAGCTACATAAGACATTGGCACTAAAACACCATACACACTTACATCAACAACAATATAAGGTGTTAAATCATTATCTGAAATCCAGTCATAAAAAGCCCTAACTAAATAGGGCTTATTAGAACTCATTTCTATCTGAGTAGAATCAATCATTAATCAGTGTAGCCAAAGCGTAATTCACGCTCTTCTTCAGTTAACGATGCTTGGAATGACTCACGTTCAAATAAGCGTAACATATATGTTTTAAGCTCTTTTGAACCTTGTCCGTCAAGCTCAATACCAAAGGCAGGTAAACGCCATAATAATGGAGCAATATAACAATCAACTAAGCTATATTCTTCACTCATGAAATAAGGAGCTTCATTTAAAATAGGTGCAATGCTTAATAAACTTTCTTTTAACTCTACACGTGCTTTTTGCGCTTTATCTGCAGGGCCCGATAATATCGTTGCAGCTAAGCTGTACCAATCATTTTCAACACGATGCATCATTAAACGGCTACGACCACGAGATACCGGGTAAACAGGCATCAACGGTGGATGAGGAAAACGCTCATCTAAATATTCAATAATGATTTTAGCTTCATATAACGCTAATTCACGATCAATTAAAGTAGGCACAGTACCATAAGGATTTAAATCGAGTAAATCTTCAGGCAAGTTAGCTAAATCAACAAAGTTGATATCAACACCAACACCCTTTTCTGCTAGAACTATACGTGTTTGATGACTATACATATCATCAGCATGCGAGAATAATGTCATTACTGAACGCTTATTTGCTGCTACGGCCATAGGGCCTCCTAATGTTAAAACGACTTATACCAATTGTAATAATTCATCATTTAGCGAAAATTCATTATTACAATTGGTATGATTCTATAAAACGTATAATGGGGGCAATTAGCCCCCAGTATATTTTGCTGCCGCACTAAAGTAAGTACGGCTGACAATCATTTACTATTTAGTGTATGTCTTTCCAAAATTCTTTCTTAAGGAAATAAGAAACAATAAAGAAAATAAACAAAAAGATTAGCACTTTAATGCCCATAGCTTTTCGTTCAAGCTTGCTCGGCTCACCAACATATTCTAAGAAGTTAGTTAGATCACGTACAACAACATCATACTCTTCAGCTGATAAGCTTCCACCCATAGCTGCAGACATATTGCCATCTTTATCAATTGTGCTAACACCTTGCAAGTCTTGCAATACGTGTGGCATACCAACATCTTTAAAGACTTTATTGTTTACACCAAATGGACGATCGCTATCTATATAAAATGAACGTAAATATGTATAGATCCAATCTGGACTGCGTAAACGTGCTTCAAGTGTTAAATCTGGTGGCGCAGTACCAAACCATTTTGCCGCTTCTTTCGTTGGCATGGTATTCGTAATGTGATCACCTGCTTTTTCACCAGTGTACATGTAATTTTCAACACCGTCTGCTTCTTCAATACCTAGGTCTTTAAAGGTACGGTTATAACGTTGATACTGTAACTGATGACAACCTAAACAATAGTTGATATAGGTTTTAAAACCATTTTTCAATGATTCTTTATCGGTTAAGTCATTATTTGCATGATCTAAGTTAGCCCCACCAGATGAAGCTAACGCAGATATAGATACTGTAGCTAAACCAAAAATAAATGCTTTAATAAAATTTTTCATTAGTGTGAAACCCTCTCTGGAACTGGCTTACATTTTTCATTCTTAGAATAAATCCAAAGTGCCACAAAGAAACCAAAGTAACCAAAAGCAGCAACAATTCCTATCAAATTAGCGGTTGGTGTTGCAGGCATAGTACCCAATACACCTAGCACAATAAAACTAATCGAGAATTGAGTTAAGTTTATGAAATGTAACTTAGAGCGATACTTAACTGACTTAACCACACCACGATCAAACCATGGTAATAAGAACAACACAATGATAGCGCCAAACATAGCCATAGTTCCGAACAGTGGATCTGGAACAATACGTAATACAGTAAAGAATGGACCGAAATACCAAACAGGTACAATGTGCTCAGGTGTTTTCAAACCATTTGCAGGTTCAAAGTTTGGCGCCTCAATGAAGTAACCACCACCGTCTGGTGCAAAAAACATAACCCAACAGAAGATAATAAGGAAACCAGCAACACCCATAATATCTTTTACAGAATAGTAAGGGTGGAACGGGATAGCATCAACAATATCGTACTTATCAGTATATTGTTTATGGAATTTAAATTTACTTTGATCTTCAGGCTTAATACTACCTTTAGGCTTCTTAACATCAGTACCTTCAGGGTTATTAGAACCCACTTCATGCAATGCAAGAATGTGTAAAAATACTAAGATAACTAATACCAATGGCATTGCAATTACGTGTAAAGCAAAGAATCGGTTTAACGTAGCGCCAGAAATAACATAATCACCACGAATCCATAGTGTTAAGTCATCACCAATAATTGGAATAGTTCCAAATAAAGAAATAATAACCTGTGCACCCCAATACGACATGTTACCCCAAGGTAATAAATAGCCCATAAATGCTTCAGCCATTAATACCAAGAAGATCAACATACCGAAGATCCATAATAATTCACGTGGTTTTTGGTACGAACCATACATAAGGCCACGCATCATGTGTAAGTAAACCACAATAAAGAATGCTGATGCACCAGTAGAGTGCATGTAACGTAATAACCAACCGTAATCAACATCACGCATGATGTATTCAATACTAGCAAAAGCACCATCGCCTGATGGTTCATAGCTCATCGTTAACCATACGCCTGTTAAGATTTGGTTAACTAGCACTAACATAGCTAATGAGCCAAAAAAGTACCAAAAGTTAAAGTTTTTTGGTGCAGGATATTGTGCCAAATGCTTATTCCAAGCATCCGTCAGGGGTAAACGCTTGTCCATCCAAGCCATAAAATTAGTAAACATTATGCATCTCCTTGTCCAATACCTATTAGCAAGGTATCTTCATTGATGAATGAATGTTCAGGAACCACTAAATTCAATGGCGCAGGAACTCCTTGAAATACACGACCGGCTAAATCAAATTTACTACCATGACATGGGCAGAAGAAACCTTCGCTCACACCTTCAACAAATTGATCAAAATCTCCACCGTGATAAGTTGGAGCACAACCTAAATGAGTACAAACACCTAGTGCAACCAAAAACTCAGGTTTAATTGAACGATAAGCATTCGTTGCATAAGCAGGTTGTTGTGCTTTATCTGAATTAGGATCGCGTAATTGATCATCATGCTTAGCTAAATCGCTAACGGTTTTTTCCGTTCGACGAACGACATAAACAGGTTTACCACGCCATTCAGCACGGATTAATTGACCAGGCTCTATCTTACTCACATTGACTTCAACTGGAGCACCCGCAGCTTTCGCGCGAGCACTAGGATTCCAGGAACCAATGAAAGGCACAGCAACTCCAGCTACACCAACACCACCAACAACGACAGTAGCCGCAGTTAAGAAGCGACGGCGGCCGTTATTCACAGGCACATTGCTCATTCACACTCTCCAATTTACATTGATTACCAAACAAAGATTATTCACTAACAAAACGTACAAAAAAACGCTTCAAGACTATCATAGCGACTGATTTTGTTTGATCGGATTTATACCAAACGGTATATCGATAAAAAATTTTTACGATCATAAAGAAATAGGGGCTTTTTTACAAGGTAAAAAGGGCTCTAAGCACTGTAAAAATAGAAAAAAAATGAAATACATAACAATGATAGCTAAATACCGGTGAACATATTTTTTCACCGAATATCGACTATAAATTTTAGGCATAAAAAAACCGACATATAGTCGGCTTTTTAACATCGTATAAAATACGAAAAAATTGATTTTAACGTTTAGAAAACTGAGGTTTCTTACGTGCTTTATGTAAACCAACTTTCTTACGTTCAACTTTACGAGCATCACGAGTAACGAAACCAGCAGAGCGTAAGCCACTACGTAAAGTTTCATCAAACTCCATTAATGCACGAGTAATACCGTGACGAATCGCACCAGCTTGACCAGAAATACCACCACCTACTACAGAGATGTTAAAGTCAAACTTTTCTAACATTTCAACTAACTCTAATGGTTGACGAACAACCATACGAGCAGTTTCACGACCGAAGTACTCAGAAATGTCACGTTTGTTAATTGTGATTGCACCGTTACCAGCTTTCATAAACACACGAGCAGTTGAGCTCTTGCGACGACCAGTACCGTAATATTGATTATCAG
>CAJXUT010000192.1 GCA_913061365.1 uncultured Colwellia sp. | reverse complement strand
GAGATTCCTCTACGTCTCGTGGGCTCGGAGATGTGTATAAGAGACAGATGTATATATTGACTAGTTCAACCACCCTATGACTAACTTCTTTCCAACCCATAACAGATAATCGATTAATTACCCAAATTAACTTTGTATAAAATTTCACGGACTAACTCAAATTAACAAAAAACACCCTAAATGAAATATTATCGGGGTGTTTTAATAAAATAATGGTTTAAGAATTCAAAACATCAACCGCTTCGATACAAATTCGCGTGACTGCTTCGATTTCTTCATAACTAATCGGCATATTATTATTTGTGACCATATCAACAAGCGCATCCATCTCTTGCTTAAAGCCTTTATCAACTTTAGACGTTTGATGCTTTGATACTTTACCATTTTGATACAGTAGTGTAGTTTTATAGTCATCGATTGATGCTGATTTCCCATCACCAAAACATTCAAACTTTTCTTTTGCTAAACCAGAGTCTCCGCCGGCAGCATAGATTAAATTACCGATAGAACCATCTGAAAATTTAAATACTAATACGGATTGATCTTCCGTTATACCACTATAGTGTTCTTCAATTGATAGTCCAACGACTCGAATTGGAATAGCACCAACTACAAACTGCATTAAGTCAACGAAATGACAAGCCTCACCAATAATTCGTCCTCCGCCAATTTCAAGATCTTGAATCCAATGATCTTTAGGAATTGCACCTGCATTCACCCGATAGGTCATAACTACAGGAGACTTTCTATCGCTAAAGAGCTCTTTTACTTTTACTGCATGGGAAGAAAAACGTCGATTAAAGCCCACAAGTAACTTAACTCCTTGGCTTGATGCCTCATTATAAACATTATTAATTTCATCAAGCTCTTCTATCGTTAAGCATAAAGGCTTTTCAACAAACACATGCTTATTCGCTTTTAATGAATCTATAACCATAGACGCATGCATATCATGTCTTGAGCCAATAAGTACTGTTGATATATCATTGTAAGACAATAACTCTTTATAATCTGTTGTACACTGACCTGCTTTTAACTTATCTGCTAACGCTCTTGCATTAACACCCGTTCCAGAACAAACTCCTAACAACGACACATTCTGATTGTTCAATAAGTTAGGAATGAGCATATCCTTAACATGATTACCTGCCCCAATAATACCCAAATTAAAGTCCTTCAGTCCATTTTCAGAAACTTTTATAGAAGTATTTTTCTTTATAGAATTTTTAGGGTAACTTAGTAGAATACCCAGATAAGGTTCACTACCCGACTCAATTAAACCATAAGCATTTTCAGCATTTTCTATTTCAAATGTGTGGGTAATCAGGGGATTTACATTTACTTTCCCTTGGCTAATTAATTGCAAAAACGAGCTCATGTTTCTACGCTCAGTCCATCGCACATAATGATACGGGTAGTCAATTCCACCTTCTTCATACTGGGAGTCATAGCGTCCTGGTCCATAAGACATGGAGAGTTTTAAATCTAATTCTTTTACATAAAAAGGTTCTCTGGGTAGGTTCATTCCTACCGCACCAACAACCACAACAGTTCCTTTAATTCTTGTAATATTAGCAGCCGATTCAATAGGACCGTTTGCTTTGGTACTCGCTGTTACAATAACACTATCAACACCTTGTTCATTGGTATAAGCTGAAACAGCATCATCCAATGTTTCAGGCGATACAGCGATAACTGCGCCGAAAGAAAGAGCTAACTCCAACTTTTTTGGATCTAAATCAGTAACAATTACCTGACAACCATTTGCAACTAATAATTGAACCGTTAATTGCCCTAATAACCCTAAGCCAATAACAGAAACAATGTCACCTAACTTCGGGTTAGCCTGTCGTACGCCTTGCATAGCAATTGCTCCTAATGTTACAAAGGATGCTTGCTCGTCAGTGACATTCTCAGGAACTGGAACACACAGGTTTTTTGGCACGGTAATCATTTCTGCATGAGATGCGTAATTTTGGCCTGCGCAAGCGACACGTTGCCCAACAGAAATATCTGTAACTTCTCGTCCTACATTACGCGCAATGCCCACACTACTATACCCTAAAGCAGCCATACTATCTAAACGATTTAGAACCATTTTCGCAGTATCAACAATTCCATTTTTACTTACTTGTGCTAGAACTTTTTTAACTAAATCAGGGCGCGCCGCGGCTTTACCAACCATACTTTTCCTAGCCATATCAACGGTACTTTTTTCAGTACCGGCACTTATCAAAGAAAAAGTATTTTCAACCAATACATTTCCTTTGCTTTGACGAGGAGCTGGTACATCTTTAACGGCAAGCTCACCCGTTTTATAATTTTGCAATACTTGTTTCATGATAAGTTCTCTAGAGTAAATGTCTATAAGGATAAAAACCACGACAAAAAATGGGTGGGTTTCTAATTTTTAATAAAAATAAATACTATAATATAGCAATCATTTCAGGGTGTTTTTTAAAATCAATTTGAACTTTTTTTGAAAAATATCTAATGAATACCTTTCGTTGAAAAGCCTAGTTGAGTTTTTACTTATTTCAGCTGATATCTTAGGTGAGTTCAATACTTCTAATGACTTAGAGGCCATACCAGAACAATCACCACGTGCAAAAACAAACCCATTAATATTATCTTGAACGATTTCAGATATAGCACCTATATCGGTGGCAATTATCGGTATTCCGTATTTCATAGCCTCTAACAAAACTAATGGTAATGCATCATCATGAGTAGGGTGTAAAAACAAATCAGCTTGTGATAATAATTTTTGCTTTTCACAACCATCAACAAAACCATGGAATGTAATATTATCAATTAGCCCAAACGACTTGACTGTAGTTTCAATTTCAGCATCAACTTGCTGAGAAGTACTTCCACCAGCAATATTAAGATGAGCATTTGGAAATTCAGAATGTATTACTTTAAAAATTCTTAATAGATCAAAAACGCCCTTAGAACGCTTTAGATTAGATAAAAACAAGATATTATAGCTAGAATTTATTTTGGTAGGAGTATCAATTATAAAAGAATCAACGCCATTAACTAGAGCATGACTACTTTGTTCAAACTCAGGAAAGTTATTAACTATTTCAGACTGTAGTAACCCTTCGGATAAATGAATAATAGTACTGTTACTAAATGCGAATCTATATAGACATTTCAAAAATGGGCGTTTTAATATGCTTTTTGCTATACCAACACCATGTAAGTGATAGATAACTTTAACTCGGAATATTTTCAATACGCTAACAAATAAAAGATCACGCAAAAAGCCAATTCCTGATGGAGTTATAGTAAAATAAACAATATTTGGGCGGAAAGAAAGTAATCGCCAAAATAACTGAATAGTAAGCAGAAATAAGGAAAGTAATTTTTTGATATTTACTTTATTCAAGTCTTGGTGATTACTTGTAAAGCGAATTGGTAAAATATTTTGGCATAAATCATCATTTATCACAGTACTTTCACAAATAATTTCATTCAATACACTAACCCCATGGCGAGGGGGGGGTAATTGTACAAAATAAAGTATTTTTTTCATTTAGGTAAGTTTCCTTTTCTCTTCAACATAGAAATTATTGGACATGGCAAAATATACAGTTAAAACGTGAGTATATATTAAAGCATTATCAGTTAAAAAAACGGCATTCAAAAGTATCGCAATATAGAATTGTTTTTCATTTTTAGTATTATATAAAAGGTAAAAGAAACCTACGAAAACAAAAAAACCCAATTCATAGAACATTTTAAAAATATCATTGTGCAAAAGCATAAGTGCACCAAAAGCTTCTTTTATTAACGCTACGGTTGAGCCAAGCCCAGTTCCTATAAAGAATATAGTTTCTTTATGTTCTATCATATAAGGTAGTATTAAGGATACTATAGTACTGCGACCTTGAGTAAAGTGCCCAACACTTAGACCTGTGAAAGCGCGAACAATTATGTCAAGTGCACCTGTTGCAATTAAAATAGTCAGAGCCAAGTAAGCAAAATTAACCAAAATGGCCCAGTATCTTTTCATAAAGAATTCACGGTACTTTCTAGGCATTAACCATAAGACCAAAACAACAAGAAATGCTAGTAATACAATTCTCTTTAAAGCCAAAACCAGAAAAACAAAGTTTAAAATACACCAAAAAAAACGTTTTTGAATCAAAAAATATGCTGAAAAAACGCCAAAATAAAATGACATTCCCCCCTCGACATCAGATGTTTCAGAGCGTACAAAAGCATCAAAAGAAAGGTTTACGTTGGCTGAAGGAAGAAAAATCCCAACAAATAAAACAATAGTAAAAATGCTTAATACTCTAAAGTCAATATGCAGGTTATTAGACTGGGGTAATGTAAACAAAATAAAAGCATTAATAATAAAAATGGATTCAAGAAGCCCCTGCTTATTATAATAAAACACATTAAAGTAAAAAACGGCTAGCACCAGAATAAATGGATACATATATGGTTTAATGGTTAAACGCGTTTCTTTAAAAACAATTAAAAAGACAAAAAATGCAGGTAATGCTAAATACTTAAGATATTTTGTTTGTGGTAAAACCTCACCAATAAACGAGTAACTTATTAGTAATAATATAATCACATAATAACTAAATTTTAAAAAGTTATCTTTCGTCATTATCAACGTAAGTATTCCTTAAAGCTTAAAGTAAAATTCGACAACATAAATAAACTAACCCACACGTTTATGAGTTATGCTTAAGAAATTATAAACCATATTATCAATTGAATAGCGTTCGTATATTAACTCTTCAGCATTCTTTCCCATAACTCTCCAATCATTTTTAGTTTGTCTATTAATAAACTCAACAGCATCAAATGTGCTCGAATATAGAAACCCTGTCTTATAGTTTTTAACTAATTCTTTTTCCCCACCATCGGCAATACTACAAACGACAGGTTTATTAAATGCCATAGCTTGGTTAATGGATAATCCCCCTAACCCCGGAAGAATAACAAAATCAGCAACATGGTAGTAAGGAGGTAATTCTGTAACTTTTTTATATCCCTCAAAGTAGACCCTGTTATTGTTGCCAAGGTAGCTTCGCAGTTTAGCAATGTAAGCATTATCACCTCCACCAACAATAATTAAACAAGAGTCATCTGATAGTTGCTCTAAAATATCTTTTAATGATTCCAATTTCTTATGAGGGTTAACAGAGCCTACATATAAAACAACATTTTGGTAGACTTGCAATTTTGTTTGTAATTTATCAAGATCTCCCTCATTTTTTTCATTTTTTAAATCTAAAATTAAGGAGGTATCAACCGTGTTTTTTAGATTCACTATTTTATTTGAAGCTATCGAGGTAGAAAAATACTCTTTTCCAACTGCGTTATACACATAAACATAACTTGCATCATCCAATATTTTCCGATAAATACGATTGTAAATACTGCGTATAAAAGAAATACGTTCTGTACCTTTATAAGCTCTACCAAGATCCCAGATTGCGTATTCACTTTTAAACAGTTTAGAATAAAACCACACAGACAAGTTATTTACCGTATTTGACCCTCCCTCTGTCACAATGTATTTCGGTTTCAACTTTATTAACTCGAAAAATAAGCTAGGAAAAATAACGATACTACCTCTGAATATAAAACTAAATATTTGCTGCACATAACTTTTACTATTGATAGAGTCTGGATGTACTATTTTTCCCGGTTGATGACTACTACATATAAGTTTAACATTTTTATTTTCAGCTACTTTGTCAAATAACCCCTCGCGAAAGCTAGGAAAGAACCTTTGAATTATTAATAAATTGACCACAGTGATATGATTTACTCTTATTAAGTTAATATGGAAAACGATTTATAAATTTTTTAATAGAGTTTAGCACTTCCTTTGCTTCTAAAAAACGAGAAAAGAAAGCAGAAAATAAAACACTAAACAATATTGAAATTATTGACATAAACATTAGTTGTACATCAGTCATTCCCGACATATTAAAAGCTAAATAAATAAAATACAAAATAGGAAAATGCACTATATATAACGTATATGAATATGAAGAAGAACGTTTAAAAAACCGAAATAATATGTTTTTTTGAATAAATGATGAGTCTTTTTTTTGTATTAAAATCCAGACAACAATTAAACTAAAAGTTAAACCCGCCACATACTTTTTACCTCCAGTAAAAATATTACTTTGTATATCTGTGGTAAAAAAGAAATAAGAAATACCCAATCCTATTGATAAGGCAATAAACGTTAACGTCTGGTGATATTTTTTACTGCCCCACCCTAATTGATACAAGAAAAAAGCTAGAGACCCTGAACACCAAACAACTAAGCCTGAAAAAAACTCTAAACCTCTCAGTGAATAAGCCGCTAATACAAATAGCAATATTAAGTAAAAAAAGTAGTGCCAAGATTTCTTTATTGTTAAAACAAATAGTAGTGCGAACATATAATACCAAAACTCCCAAGATAAAGACCATAAAGGTCCATTCATAAGAGGGATTTGAATATAACTGTAGAAGTTTTGTAAGAAAAACATTGACCCAATTAAATTATTCCATTCGATTGTCATGCGTGCACCTTCTAGCCCCATTTGCATCGATACAAAAAATATTAGGCACATCAAAATAAATGTAAACAATAAAGGGGGATAAAGACGTACTAACCGATCAATAATAAACCGTTTACTATCAAAGCATTTAAAGTTATTCTTTACGAGATTACGGTAAATGGTAGTGGATATCAAAAAGCCCGATAACACAAAAAAAACCATTACTGCAATACCACTAATCGCATTTACAATACTGTTTAACATTTCATCCTGAAAGTATTTATTCCAAAATATCTGGCAAATATGGCTTAATAAAACTAATACAGCACTAAGTCCTCGAAAAAAATCGAAATACTCAGATTGATAAGTAGTGAGAGGTTTACATGTATTATTATTCACACGTAATAACCTTGAGGAGACTTTTAGATATACTTTCAAATTGCTTTTGAACTTTATTTACTATTTTTTTATTTTTTAACTCTACGGTTAAGCGTAAAAAGTCTTCAACTGATTTTACACTAGTTAAGTTTTGGTGCACATCATAATGCTTCATATCAAGCCTGAAACTCCCATTTGTCATCGGCAACTGTACTACAGGCTGGTTTAGCTCTAAAAAAGCTAACATTAAGGTCGAGAAATAAGACCTGTCTCTTATACACATCTCCGAGCCCACGAGACGTAGAGGAATCTCG
>CAJXUT010000191.1 GCA_913061365.1 uncultured Colwellia sp. | reverse complement strand
ATACGAGATTCCTCTACGTCTCGTGGGCTCGGAGATGTGTATAAGAGACAGCTTAATCTGCTTTGTTATTCACAGAGGCTGTTTTAAAAACTATATCTCGTTCACTTTTTTTCTTTAACAGTTCAGTGACGTAAGGCAAACCTTTTTGGCGAATTATGCTACTTAGCTCAGCTTGTTTACTGTCTAAGAGACTAACCCCTTCAGCAATCATATCGAATGCTTTCCACTCATCAGTTTTTCTATTTTTTCTCACTTTAAAAGAAACATCAATATCGTCTCTTCCCTGCATAATAACACGGGTATTAACAGCAACTATTTTTTTATCACTAAACTTTTTAGCCGGTGCAAATTCAACTGGCTGATTATCATACAAAGTAAAAACTTGTGCGTAGGAAGTAACTAAATATTCCCGAAATACAGGTACAAAGTCTTTACGCTCTTGTGCTTTTGTTTTTTTCAAGTGCTTACCAATTACCTTAAAAGCAGAATATTTATAATTGATATACGGCATAAGTTCTTCACGAACTATATTCTTAAGTCTATTAGGATTAGCTCTTATTAATTGCTGCTCATTGGCAAAGCGTTTAAATGTTTTACCCGCAACCGTTTCAATCATTAAATAAGGATTTTTTTTATCAATAAAAACACGGACTGTATTTGCAGCTTGTGTTTCATTAGTTGCCGATAAGCTCTTTTCTTGAGTTTGTTCAAATGCAGACGTACCTGCACTGAATAGACTCGCTATCATAGTTAAAACTATTAATGGGTTAATTTTCTTTAATTTATTCAAGTTCATCACTTTCATTACTCATCACCACTTCCTTGGCTAAATAAAAATTGTCCTATCAGCTCTTCCAACACTAAAGCTGGCTTAGTATCTTCTATAAAATCATTAGGCTGTAGGATTTCTAAGGAATCATCCATAAAGCCAGGTTGTAATCCAATATATTGCTCGCCCAACAAACCTGCGGTTAAAATAGCAACAGAGGTAGCTTCAGAAAATTGATTGTATTCAGTATAAATTTTCATCGTAACAATGGGCGTGTAATCTTCTTCATCAAGAGATATATTACTAACACGGCCAACAACAACACCACCAACTTTGATCGGTGAGCGGACTTTTAAGCCACCAATATTATCAAATTTTGCAAATAGATTATAGCTTTCTCCACCACCTGAAATGCCGCTATTAGCAACTTTCAGTGATAACATAAGTAATGCTGCTATGCCTAATGCAACGAAAACACCTACCATTAATTCTATTTTTTTTGACATCATGTCTTTCACCAAACGCCTTATAAATGTTCTTAAACTTAAAATTACTAATTTGAATCTATGATTTTACTATTATCTTGCAAACATCAATGCCGTTAAAATAAAGTCTAACGCGAGTACTAATAACGATGATTGTACCACAGTAGATGTAGTCGCCCGCGAAATACCCTCAGAGGTAGGCTCACAATCATAACCTTTATATACGGCTATCCAAGTCACGACAAAAGCAAAAATGACACTCTTAATAATGCCGTTCAAAATATCTTTATTAAAATCAACCTGATCTTGCATCACAGACCAAAATGTTCCGCCATCAACACCTAACCAATCAACACCAACTAGATGTGCTCCTAAAATTCCCACCATAGAGAAAATAGCCGCGAGTAAAGGTAAACTAATAAAACCAGCCCAAAAACGAGGGGCTATCACTCGACGTAGAGGATCAACAGCCATCATTTCTAAACTAGACAATTGCTCTGTAGCCTTCATAAGGCCTATTTCAGCAGTTAGTGCTGAACCCGCTCTACCAGCAAATAGTAATGCTGCAACCACAGGTCCTAATTCACGTAACAAAGACAAAGCGACCATTGGTCCTAAGCTTGCTTCAGCACCATATCCCACTAGTATAGTATAGCCTTGCAGCGCTAATACCATTCCAATAAAGCCACCTGAAACAACAATAATAATTAACGACATAACGCCAACACTATAAAGTTGTTTCAATAATAGTGGCATTCCTTGACGAGGGTTTGGTTTATGCAATAGAGCCGAAAAAAGTATAATAACGGCACGTCCTAACCCGCTGATCAGTGCTAAAGTATTTCGACCAAGTAACTGTAACTGCGACATTATACTTTTCCTCGTCCATGTGCAGTGGATGATAATTTAATAAGCTCACCTTGATAGTTTGGAGCTTGATAATGAAACGGCACAGGCCCATCAGCCTTTCCTTGCACAAATTGTTTCACCAGTGGCGATTCGTCTTGTCGTATTTGTTCAGGTGTTCCATGACCAATAATTTTTTGTTCTGCAATAATGTAAATATAATCCGCAATACTCATAACTTCTGGAACATCATGGGAAACAACCACTGAAGTTAATCCTAATGCATCACTAAGAGAGCGAATTAAGCGAACAATTACGCCCATTGAAATAGGATCTTGCCCTGCAAAAGGCTCATCATACAAAATTAATTCAGGATCAAGAGCAATTGCTCGTGCAAGTGCAACTCGGCGTGCCATGCCACCAGAAAGTTCACTCGGTTGAAGGTCGCGAGCACCTCGTAATCCAACAGCTTCCAATTTCATCAATACTATTTTTTCAATAATATTTTCAGGTAAATTGCTGTGTTCTCTAATAGGAAAAGCGATGTTATCAAAAACACTCATATCAGTAAAAAGAGCGCCACTTTGAAATAACATGCTCATACGCTTACGTGTTTCATATAATTCATTTCGAGACAAACGAGGAATATCTTGCCCAGAAAATAGAATTTTACCTGAGTCAGGCTTTATTTGTCCGCCAATCAAACGTAATAATGTAGTTTTTCCAATGCCACTTGGTCCCATAATAGCTGTCACTTTTCCCACAGGAATAGATAAACTAATATCATTATAGATAACTCGCTCACCCCGTTTAAAAGTGAGGTTTTCGATTTCAATTAATTTTTCTAGTGGGGCGACTGATAGCGGCATTTTATAACATCAATGTAGTTAGTTGATATATTGTTAATAGTTACAGAAAGTTCTACTTCTGAATAGGGTGCAATTTTACCTGAGCAATGATTATTGTTCACTAAAAGATTTATAATTAAAAGTAAAAAAATGTCAGAAAATGTAAGAAAGCGCATTTTCTCTTAACTTATGCAGGAAATTACAACAAACTCAAAGTATTTTCCCTTTCAAAGCATTAATTACTTTGTTTTTCCCTCCCAAAAAGCGACAATTTAACTTGTTGTGCCAGATAACTTAAAATTTTTCATAGGTCACACTAATGTTATTTAGGTATATTGATTGGAGTTGTAGATGTTAGAACACGTTATTATTTTATTGATCGCCCTTGTTGTACTCGTTTGGAGTGCAGATAAATTTGTCTTAGGGGCATCATCTTTGGCAAGAAATATTGGTGTTTCGCCAATGATTATTGGTTTAACAATTGTTGCTATGGGATCTTCAGCACCAGAAATGATGGTAGCTGCTGCCGCATCACTTCAAGGTAATCCTGATACAGCCATTGGTAACGCTATTGGATCTAATATAACAAATATAGCATTGGTGCTTGGTTTTACTGTACTTGTAAAACCTTTGGTCGTTTCTTCTTCAACAATTAAACAAGAACTTCCTCTATTGTTAATATTAACAATACTTACTTACTGGATGCTTTCAGACAATTTTTTTAGTTTTTCTGAAGGTCTTATTTTAATGATTGGCTTTTTTACTTTTATTGCAGTTCTCTTAATCAAAGCGATTAAGCAGCGTAATAATAATAGCCTAGATGATCCTATGATTATTGAAGCAGAATACGAAATACCAGAAGCAACCAGTACGGTTAAATCTGTTTTCTGGCTAATAGCAGGGATAAGCTTGTTAGTCGGCAGTGCACATTTTCTTGTTGAATCTGCCATTTTTATCGCTAAAGCTTATGGTATTAGTGATTTGGTTATCGGCTTAACTGTAATTGCATTAGGAACAAGTTTACCCGAATTAGCCGCTAGCATTGCCAGTGTAATGAAAAAAGAAGATGATTTAGCCATGGGGAATATTATCGGTTCAAATATATTTAATATATTAGCCGTTTTACCTTTTGCTGGTTTAATCGCACCAGGGCAAACCAATCCGGAGGCCTCTTTCAGAGATGCCCCTGTGATGATTGCTATTACTGGGTTATTATTTATTTTATGTTTTAGTCGAAAGTCAGGGTACTTTAGACTAACTCGCGCAAAGGGCGCGCTCATATTGGTAAGTTTTATCGCTTATCAAATGTTACTTTTTAGCCAGACAACTTTTAGCTAAGCCAATTATATGAAAAATTTTAAACAACTTGCCACAAATGTTATTAACATTGAGCAACAAGCTATCACTGAGTTATTACAATATATTGACGACAGCTTTGAATATGCTTGTCAATTAATGTTCAATTGTAAAGGGCGCGTTATTGTTATCGGCATGGGTAAGTCAGGCCATATCGGTGGTAAAATTGCAGCTACCTTAGCCAGTACAGGCACACCTGCATTCTTTGTTCACCCGGGTGAAGCTAGTCATGGCGATTTAGGCATGATCACCAAAGATGACGTAGTATTAACTATCTCAAACTCAGGTGAAACAGGTGAAGTATTAGCGATTATTCCTGTTATCAAACGTATAGGAGCTAAACTTATCTCGATGACAGGTAGCACCACTTCTACTTTAGCAAAATTAGCAGACACTCACGTCTGCACAGCGGTAACAACTGAAGCATGCCCATTAGGATTAGCACCAACATCAAGTACAACAGCCTCTCTAGTAATGGGAGACGCCATTGCTGTTGCTCTACTCAATGCAAGAGACTTTACAGCTGATGATTTTGCTTTATCTCATCCAGGAGGTAGTTTAGGCAAGCGTTTATTACTATGCTTAAACGATATTATGCATCAAGGAGAGCGCCTACCTATAGTAAGCGAACAAGCTTTAATCAAAGATGCTTTAGTCGAAATGTCTTTAAAAGGTTTGGGGATGACCGCCATTGTTAATGACAGTAATGAATTAGTAGGATTATTCACCGATGGTGATTTACGTCGTATTTTAGACGAACGAATAGACATTCACCAAGACATTATCTCCTCTGTTATGACAAAGTCTCCAACAGTTGCACATAGTAATATGCTGGCAGCACAAGCGTTAAATATCATGGAAGATAAAAAAATAAACGGCTTAATAATTGTTAATGAACAACAACAACCTATTGGTGCCATGAATATGCATGATTTACTCAGCTCGGGAGTACTTTAATGAACGACAAAGGTAATACTAGCTCTAATACCCTTTATGGTATGGTCAATAGTAATGTTTTAAGTAAAGCAAAAAACATAAAACTATTAGTCTGTGACGTTGATGGCGTTTTTTCCGATGGCAGAATTTACCTAGGTAATGATGGAGAGGAATTAAAGGCGTTTCATACCAAAGACGGTTTTGGCATAAAAGCACTTGGTAGTAGTGGCGTTGCTGTCGCTATTATTACAGGAAGGCGTTCAACGATTGTAGCTAATCGTATGAAAGCACTTAATGTTGAGCACATTATTCAAGGACAAGAAGACAAATTACCCGCTTTACTCTCACTGGCAAAAGAACTTCATATAGATATAGATGACATTGCTTATATTGGTGATGATATGCCAGACTTGCCTTGTATTGCTGAAGTAGGTTTAGGAATTGCGGTTGAAGATGCACACCCTATGGTTAAAACACGTGCCGATTACAGCACTTATACTCGGGGAGGCTTTGGTGCTGTAAGAGAAGTTTGTGACTTAATCATGCAATGTCAAGGGTCACTTGATGGTGCAACAGGCGCGAGTATATGACAAGGTTACACTTTTTAGCAATTTTAACTCTTTTATTAGGAGCAATGGCTTATGGCGTTATTGAATGGCGTAATGCACAAGAAGTTCCTGACGAAACAATTGAAAATGAATTAATACCTGACTTTATTGCAGAAGCACTTAAAAGTGATATTTATACGCAATCCGGACAGCTATCTCATTCTGTTGTTGCTGATCGCATGGAGCATTACGCTAAACTTGAAGTTACTCACTTTGAATTACCAAATTACATCTTATATCCAACAAATAATACGTCAGCTAAGAATTCATCCGCTGAAAAACAAAATTATCCGTGGAAACTTAGTGCAAAAGAAGCGACACTGTATAAAAACAATAGGGTTATTTTAAATCATCGCGTACACTTAACCGCTACCGATGACAAAAGTTTAATACAAGAAATACATTGTAAATATTTAGAATTAGATTTAAATACAAATATCATTAGTTCAGATCAAACAGTGATGGTGCAAGGGAAAGACTTCACTATGTATGGTTCAGGATTAATAATTGACTTAAACACCAAACAAATGACACTGACAGAACATGTACGCACCATTTACAAAAAAAATAATAGTTAGCCCTTTAATGAAATTAAAAAAATTCACGGTAAGCATATTCCTTACATCACTAGCGTTAGGTCTAGCCACACCTGCTATTGCAGCTAAAAAAGATCTTAATCAAGAAATAACCATTAAATCTAAACGCCAATCTGCTGACTTAAAAAATAAAATAGCTAGCTATTTAGATGATGTGAGTATCAATCAAGGTTCTATTTCTATTATTGCTGATATAGTCCAAGTTTATAGTAGAGAAAATAATAAAACAGGCAAAAAGTCTGATACCTACCTAGCTAAAGGTAACCCTGCCATTTTTCAACAGCAGTTAGAAGATGGCAGTTTAATCAGCTTACAAGCCGATGAAATCAAATATAGACCAGATCAAAACAGCATTAGTGTTTCGGGTAATGCCCAAGTTAAACAAGCCGGCAGTAAAATGAATGGTGATGTAATCACCTACAATACCTTAAGTGAAAAATTAGAGGGACAGAGTAACAATAATGAACACGTTACAACTATCCTACAGCCTGCTCAAATAAAGGCGCAGAAAGATAATGCTGAACTAAAAAAAAAGAAAGTGACTGACAGTGACGAAAAATAATACGCAGCAAACTCTTATCAATAATGACAATATGGCAGCTTCAACACTAGTTGCAGAGGGATTATCAAAATCCTATAAAAGTAAGCAAGTAGTCAAGAGTGTCAGCTTATCTGTAAGTGCAGGGCAAATTGTTGGTTTACTTGGTCCAAATGGCGCTGGTAAAACAACGTCTTTTTACATGATTGTTGGGTTAGTTCCCAATGATGATGGCAAGATTATCCTAAACCTGTCTCTTATACACATCTCCGAGCCCACGAGACGTAGAGGAATCTCGT
>CAJXUT010000190.1 GCA_913061365.1 uncultured Colwellia sp. | reverse complement strand
GATGTGTATAAGAGACAGGAATTAAGCACTAAACTTTAGAACAAAAAAACCGCAAAATTTATTTAAATTTGCGGTTTTTTATTTTCTAGTTACTTTACAGTTTACTGGCTAAAGGCTAATCATAGCGCTTCATAGCTAAGCTTCACTATTAACCGTATAATTTAGCTGCTTCTAGTGTATTTTTAAGTAAGCAAGCAATAGTCATAGGGCCTACACCACCTGGAACTGGTGTTATAGCGCCGCAAACATCATTTACTCCAGCAAAATCAACATCACCAACTAATTTCATTTTACCGGTAGATTCATCTTGAATACGGTTAATACCAACATCAATAACCGTTGCACCTTTTTTCACCCAGTCAGCTTGTACAAATTCAGCACGACCAACAGCAGCAACTAAAATATCAGCTTGCTGGCATATTTGGGAAAGATTTTCAGTACGAGAGTGAGCAATAGTTACGGTACAATTTTCTTGTAATAATAGAATGGCTACAGGCTTACCTACAATATTAGAGCGACCAACCACTACCGCATGCTTTCCAGATAAATCATCACCTAAATGCTGCTTAGCCAAAATTATACAGCCTTGAGGTGTACAAGGAACTAATGCACCCACTTCACCGTTTAATAAACGTCCAGAGTTCATTGCGTGAAAACCATCAACATCTTTTTCTGGCGCTATTGCACCAATAATAAGACTCTCATCAATATGCTTAGGTAACGGTAACTGTACTAAAATACCGTGAACACTCGGGTCATTATTTAACAGGGATAGTTGCGCTAGCAGCTCAGTTTGGCTGCAAGTATCAGGTAAACAAATTTCATTAGAAATCATACCCACTTCAGTTGTTTGTTTAACTTTATTTCGCACGTATACTTGACTAGCAGGATCTTCACCAACAAGTACTACAGTTAAACTAGGCGTTATACCTTTTGACTCTTTTAGGGTAGCCACCCCTTCTGCAATTGCCACTCTTAATTGTGCTGCAGCTTGTTTACCATCAATTAGCATGTGATATTCTTTCTTTATTAATGTGTAAGCTATGAGTAATAGCCGTTAGTTAAGTAATGACGTTAAAAACATCATCACAATAATATTTTTTGATACTATGAGTTACAGTTTAGCCACGAGAAGTAACAACTATAAGCTACAGTATTTTTTGTATGCTTCGAATATACACCAAGCATTAAACAAGTTACATAGCTTATACATTTTTTCAAAATAGGATATTATCATTTAGTCCAGTTATGTTTACTTTTCACTCATTAACACTGCTATTTTAGATAACCCTTTCTCCAGAAATCCACGTTTGTAATACCTTAAGATCTTTATTTAGCACAACCATATCTGCTTTCATACCTAAGGTTAATTTGCCACGTACCATCTTATCATTTTGATACAAATATCGAGCAGGATACAAACTTGCCATTCTTATTGATTCATCTAACGGCATATTCAACTTTAGATGCGTATTTTTCACCGCAGTTGCCATATCTAACGATGAACCAGCCAACTCTCCAGTTGACGATGTTAACTTGCCTTTTTCAACATAAACAGTACGGTCATATAATGGAAATTCCGTTTGGGTTGTACCCACAGGCGGCATAGCATCTGTTACTAAAAATACACCACCAACAGGTTTTGCTTTAATGGCTAATTGACAACTTGCATAATCAACATGATGACCATCAACAATAAGACCACATTGGGTAGTATCATTTAATAGAGCACAACCTACTACTCCGGGCTCTCGCCCTTGTAAAGGAGACATAGCATTAAACAAATGAGTGAAACCACTGGCTCCCGCATTAACCGCTAACTGCGCTGTATTAAAATCTGCATTGGTATGGCCTAAACACACATGAATACCGAGTGTTACCATGCGAGTAATATCTTCAGGGGTGACTGTTTCAGGGGCAAGAGTGACCATAACTTGCCCAATATCTTTACGTGCTAAAATTTTCCATTCATCAGCTGAAATAGGACGAATATAGTCAGCACAATGGGTTCCTTTTTTGGCAACAGATAAATGAGGCCCTTCAAAATGAATACCTAATATACCTAACTTTTTATTAGCGATAGCTTTACTTATTGTATCTGCAGCTTGTGCCATTACCTCAATTTTATCAGTAATCAATGTTGGCATCATAGCTGTTGTGCCAAACTGTGCATGAGCCAACATAATGGTTTCTAACTTATCAACTGTTGGAGAGTCATTAAAAAGTACTCCACCACCACCATTAACCTGTAAATCAATATATCCCGGTACAACTAACTCTGTTATTTCAACATCTACATCATTAAGGTTTTGATCTATAGCACTAATAACGCCATCAGTGATGGTGATAACTTGATCTACAAGAAAGTTTTCTCCATCAAATAGTTTCGAAGCATGTAGACGAAATGGTTTCATTTATATTTTCCATGATATTTAGCAAAGCTAATTAGAATAGTGTTATTTATGAGTAGTGTTATTGTGCTTTTTAAAAGCTTCATTGCGAGCAAAAAACACAGCACCTACTTCAGGCGCACTTTTTGGTGCAGACAGCCAAGTTTGAACTTCAGTATTAAGCCAAGGCGTCAAACTTGCAGTTAACCCCCCTATCATTGACAAACGAGCAGGTTTTTTATTCCATAAAGTACGGGCAATACTATCAATATATTCAGCACCCTCTTGAATTATGGTTATTGCAACTTTATCGCCCTTATCAGCAGCATCAAATACAATATGGGCTAACTGTGCAAAGTAAGTAGCATCTTTGCCCGCAATAGCTTCAACTAAAGCAGTACTATTTTTGCAACCAAGTTTGGTAAGCAACAAATTATTCATTAATGACACGTCAATTAAGCCATCAAGGGATAACAATACATGCTCAACGGCTTTAAACCCAAACCAAGCTCCACTAGCCTGATCTCCCTGTGGAAAACCATGACCTCCAATAATAAACGTTTGAGTATCAATATAACTAAACCCACATGAGCCTGTACCCGATATTATAACAGCGCCATCTTCTTTTTGATGTGCACCTAAACAGGCAATGTGTAAATCTGTTGTAAGATACATTTGTTTAAAAGGGTGTTGCCAAGCTTGCATTTTATCAAATAAACTCGGTAGGTTAACGCCTGCTAAACCTACACCCGCATTCAGTTGACATAAATTGAGATGAGATAATTTAGCATCTATTAAAGCTAAAGTAGCTGACTGAGTGATAGCGTTAGTTGCTTGGTCAAAACCGTGCATTGGGTTTCCTGGGCCAGCAATACCTGTACCTAAAACTTCATTACTTTTATTCATAATAATAGCTTTAGATTTACTACCACCACCATCTATACCTAAAAACAATTCATTAGCATTATTACTTTTGTGCAAATTGACCTCTAAAATGAGTACTGTTTTAAAAACTTTTTGCTATAAAAAGCCCTAAAAAGTTGAGAGTTTTTGAAAATCATATCGAAAATACAGATATTATGAACTAATTTAATCAGTAATTAGTCTAATAGTTTGTAGTATATATTTATAGTATTCTTTGACTTGCATTAGATATGTTGTTTATATTCTAATTAGTTTAGTAGCCGTATTTTAGGAAAAAATACGAGCTAACATTTTCCATAATGAGAATTATTATTAAATTATAAGGTGTTTTACCATGCTTCAATCAGTTGGCCTACGTGATTATATGATTACTAACCCTGTTAAGGTGAAAGATGATGCCAATTTATTAAATACGATGAAGATCATCATAGATAATAAGGTTTCAGGGGTTTGCGTAATAAACGAAAATAAAGTTCTAGTGGGAATGCTTTCCGAAATGGATTGTTTAGCTGCCATACTTAAAAGCACTTACAATAATGTTGGTGTTGGCTTAGTCAGTGAATATATGACAAAGGAAAATATCATTGTTGCTCATCCTGGTGATGACATTCTAAATGTTGCTCAAGATATGTTAGCAAAAAACCAACGTCGTCGACCTGTTGTTGAAGATGGAAAATTAGTTGGTCAAGTTTCTTGTCGCCAATTACTTACTGCAGTTGATAAATTTAACCTCTAAATTCTAATAAATTTACACTATCCAGCTTTAAAGTAATGCTATAGATAACGTAACGGCTAGTAATAATAATTACTAGCTTTTTATGCTAAACCACTGATATTATGAAAGATAATTACTGTGATTTTAATTGCATGGTTGTCAAAAACAACTCTGGATTAATAATTTTATCTAACATGGAGAGACTAGGTAAACAATCATCATCAACATAGTCAACAAAATTTGCTGACGAGTCAAAAACCAACATGTCTAACGCGAGTCTATCTAAGCCATATAAACCACGGTGAATCATATCAGCTGAAAAAACCAGTAAATCTCCTGCGGCTAGCTCTATCTTTTTACCCAGAGATAATTCTTCACTGCTCACCCTGCCTTTTTCTTCTTGTCGCACATTGAATTCTTCATCGTTATCCCATCGTAAATGAGTCCCCGGAACTAGTTCCATCCCAAGTTCATCAAATAAAGGGATTCTAAGGTGGACAACTTGCGTTTCTTGAATTGCCTTTTTCTGATCTTCTACGTCAAGATCGTATTGGCAATCTCGATGCCAGAAGTCTTTTTGTTGAGGGTTAACAGGATTAAAAAATAACTGGGTATTCATAAAGGCTGGGTTATTCGGTATGACTGAATCAACAAGCTTCATTATTTTTGTTGAGCTGATAAAATTAAAAAGCTGCACTCTATCTTCACATTCTAAATACTGACTTCCAGTAATTAACGATGAGTTAAAAGCTTCTTCTTGATAAAAGTCCACATTATCTTGCTTCCATCGTTCATGAAATTTAGAGATTACTTGTCTAAGCGATGATATTTCTGATGAGGTAAAATAGTTTCTAATGACAAAATAGCCTTGTTCGTCATAACAAGTTTTTAACTGGCTTTGATTATCCACAATGAGTGCCTATTGCTTCCTATAAGTTGTAATGAGTAAATTAGTTTATTGGGCTATTTTATGGTTTATATCTAAGTTATCTTGCATTATTGATAAGCACTCTTCAGCATGACTAGTCACTAATGAATGACTTGCTCCTGCAATTTCATATTGTTTACTGTGTGGCAACTGCTCATTTAAATGGCTCACAATAGCATGTGCTACTTGGTTCGAACGACTACCACAAACAACCTGTGTTGGCACAGTGAGTTTCATTAGGTCTGAGCGAGAATTATTAACCTGTGTACAAACTTTCCAATGACGAAGATTATTATCTTGTAATAGCGCCATCTTATCTTTAATAAAGCTAGGTAGTAATTCAAACTCATTACCACCTCCCCAAAAATCAATAACCTGCCCACAAGCATAGGGAACATTGTTCAAGGTGTCTTGATAGTATTTTTTAAGAAAATCATCTACACATGACATCATGGCTTTATCATTAAGTAATTCTAAACTCCACACAGCAACAGGTTCAAATAAGGTTAACTGTTTAATAGAGAGTGAGCTTTTAAGTGCTTGTGCCAGTGCAACTACACCACCGTATGAATGACCTACCAAATGAATAGGTTGCTTAGTGACTTTCGCTACCACACTTTCAATAATTGATAATTCTGTTTCGATACTAGGGTTAGCAAAATCTTCAGGATCTGGTGTACCACAATGTCCAGGCAGTTTTATAGAAATACAATGATGGGTTTTCGATAAGTGCTCAACCATCTTTTTCCATGTTGATGTGGTTGCATACGAACCATGTACAAAAACGATTGGCTCTCCTGCTCCTTGCTGTACAAAGTAGTTATCTATATTCATGTAAACCCTATGAGTATTTTATTCTGATCGCTTATTAAATGACAGTGACTTTCACTGCACTAACAATAAACAGTTATCATACCCTATAACATTGATGAACATAATAAATCATGATGTTAGGGATAAAATATTTAGTCAATAAATTAATTTTTTGCACTCAAATGAGACATCTTTTGTCCTTCAAACTTAGCTTTAACTAATTGTAAGTCTGTTAGTGTTTTGCTAACAATAGATAAGTCAATCTCTTCACTCACTCCTTTACGTCGCATCAAATCCTTCTCAATTAACACCAGACTGTTTATTGTTTTATCAAGTAATACTATATTTGCTATATGCCAAGGCCACTGTGCTGAGTTTTGCAGGTAAACTATTTTAATATCTATACTTTCAATAACATCTATTAAACTAACTAAACAATAAAGTGCTCCTTCATAGGTTTGCTTTTGAAGTTCAATCGATAAATTTAGTAACCAATGTTCATTGTTACTGGATAACAACTCAACCAAAGCAGGCCACTGCTGTTCTCTTTCAATCAAATTAAGTAGGCTACTCAGGCTATAGCGCCTCTCATGATTTGGTATTTCAACTTGCACATGGCCAAAATCATCCGTGTGATAGTTCGGCTCTATGAACTGATAGTTTTTGATGAGCTCCAGTGTTTTAGAGGCACTAATGTCATTATGTGATAAGAAAGGATCATGCATTTTTAATATTTACTTTATGACTAATTCTCGTATCATCATATACCTTTAACGGCGTAGAACAAACTAATCACTCCTCTCAATATCGATTATGCTAAACTCGACTGATATTGACTAACACTATGGTTATCCGATGAAAAAAATAATAATTGCAGCATGTTTAACAGCACTCATCACTGCCTGCTCAGATAATGAAGTAGGTGACGTATCACTTGGCGCATTTACACTAAAAGATATCAAATTGAATATGTTAAAAGATGATATTGTTTCAGGGGTTACATGTCATATAGCTTCAATAGAAGACAATTTTAGCTTTTCAGATCCCAGTGACAGTTCTATTTCTTGTCGACAAACCGGTGAAATAACAAGTGAAATGATAGCTAAAATCGACAAATCAAAATCTGGTGAAGTTGTCTTTAAGAAATCAAAAAGCATTTTTTTCAAAACAATGAAAATTAGACGAATATATGATGCTGAAAATCAAACATTACTGTATTTGTCTTATACAACAAAAGAAACAGAGGGGAGTTTTAAGCATAGCCTTTCTACCGTTCCACTGTTAGGAACGAGTGCTTATATAGAAGCGAAATAACCAAGGTAACATAACACTGCGCAGAGTTCTTTTAATTCATTTTCTTTCATGAAAAATCATGCGATTTTAATTACTCTGTTTTTACTGCCAATGTAGCGGATCAACTTGATAATATTGTTTTAATTGCTGATAAAGCAACGGATATTCACAATGAAGTCTGTCTCTTATACACATCTGACGCTGCCGACGAAGAGGATA
>CAJXUT010000189.1 GCA_913061365.1 uncultured Colwellia sp. | reverse complement strand
ATCTACACTATCCTCTTCGTCGGCAGCGTCAGATGTGTATAAGAGACAGGTATTAGAAGGGTGTAAAGTTGCTGTTGGCAAACTACTATTTGTAGAACAGGCCGAAATAAGTTGTGCTAAAAGTAAAGCAACAACTATTTTTAGTGACTTGGTAATTTTTTTATCCATGGTTCATACCTTTTACATCAAAAATTATTTTTAATTCAACTATGACTGATTGTATGGTATTTTTTTCTGATATGCACACATTTTAACATTTGCAAATAAAGCGTTAACTTTGTTTTTATTTTTGTTAGAATAATTTTTTTATTTTATGTGTTTTAAATATCGTTCTTAACGTACAACAAACCATAATTAACCATTGTATTTATTAAAGGAAACTAGTCTAAATATGTCTAGCCCTAAATTTAGGGACTTACCGCTGGCTAGTAAGTTTCTGATTATAATTGAGTTCATATTACTCTCTGTCGCATTGCCATCGACTCTTTATTTAAATGATTCAATTTCATTTATCAGTTTTACACCTATTACTGATAATCATCTATTTGTGTATATCTTGGTCTTTGCTTTATTGAACCAATTAAGTTCTTTGGCTATAGGGTTATACAATTCTAAATTGAGAGTTAATTTTAGGGGAGTCTTTCGTAGGCAGTTAATGTGTGTAGCCGTTGCTTTTTCTATTTTGACTATTATTAACCCTTTTTATGGTGAATATGCACTGCCAATTGAAGTGTTAGCGTTTGCTTCTCTAGTTAGCTTTATCCTTATTAATTCTTTTCGCTATTTCACTTTTCAAATAGATTTCTTTGGGCTTAATAAAAGGGTCATCTTAGTACTTGGCGCAGGTGAGCGAGCGGCTATTATTGAAAAAAGAATGCGCCGTGATGTAGATAGGCAAGATTTTTCTGTTCATGGTTATATTATTTTAGACTGTGACTCAGAAGAAGGTATCAAGAATGAAACAAGAATAAACCTTGATGGCTCGCTTGTTAATTATGCTTTAGAACACAGTATTGATGAGATTGTAGTAGCCTGTGATGATCGACGAAACAACTTATCTATGGATGATTTATTCGCATGTAAAATAAGAGGTATAGAAATCACTGAAATGCTAGATTTCATTGAAAGAGAAAAAGGTCAAATTGCCGTTAATCTTATTTATCCTAGCTGGGTTATTTATTCGAATGGTTTTGCCTCAGTGAATTACTTGCGAAATACTTTAGATTGGATTTTTAATGCAATAATGGCAGTAGTGCTTTTCATTTTCACTTGGCCAGTGATGCTTATTACAATAATCTTAATGAAGCTTGATGAAGGTTTAAGCGCACCCGTATTTTATTTGCAAGAGCGTGTAGGTGCAGATGGAGAGCCATTTAATATTGTTAAGTTTCGAAGTATGCGTCTTGATGCAGAAAAGTTTGGCGCCCAAATGGCAAGTGAAGATGATCCAAGAATTACAAAAATCGGTAATTATTTACGTAAATATCGAATAGATGAGTTACCACAAATATATAATGTAATTTGCGGTCATATGGGATTTGTTGGCCCTAGACCTGAACGCCCTGAATTTGTACAAAAATTAATTAAAAATACACCTTACTATAATGAGCGACATAATGTAAAACCAGGCTTAACTGGTTGGGCACAGCTAAATTATCCTTATGGCGCAACTGAAGCTGACTCATTAGAAAAGTTGAAATACGATCTTTATTATATCAAGCACCGTAGTTTCTTACTTGATTTACTTATTCTTGTTCGCACAGTAGAAGTGGTTTTATTTGGCAAGGGAAGATAATGCAGAAAATTATTAATGCAATGACAGTTGATGTTGAAGACTACTTTCATGTTTCTGCTTTTGAAGACTCCATTAATAAATCTGACTGGGATAACCTCCCTTTGAGGGTTGAGCGTAATACATACCGTTTATTGGAAATATTTGAAAAGTATAATGCGAAAAGCACTTTTTTTACTTTAGGCTGGGTTGCAAAACGTTGTCCTGATTTAATAAAAGCGATTGTTGATCAAGGACATGAGATAGCTAGCCATGGATTTAGCCATCAACGAGCAACAGAGATGTCTCGTGAAGAGTTTTTTTCTGATGTGGAACAAAGCAAAAGCATCTTAGAAGATCTTTCTGGTAAGGCTGTTATTGGTTATCGAGCACCAAGTTTTTCTATTAATGATACAAATACTTGGGTATATGATGTTTTACTTGAGTTAGGTTTTAAATATAGTTCAAGTACGTATCCTATCAATCACGATTTGTATGGTGTACCTAGTTGGCCTCGTTTTTCATATCAACGTGATGAAGGTAGTGAAAATCAAAAACTATTAGAAATACCTATACCTACTCTTCGAAATAATGACGTCAATACAGGTATAGGTGGTGGCGGTTACTTTCGTTTATATCCTTACTGGCTATCTAAGAAACGTATTGATAAATTTCATCAACAAGAGCAACAGCCATATAGCTTTTACTTTCATCCCTGGGAAATAGATCCCGATCAGCCGCGAGTAAAAGAAGCACCTTTGAAATCTAAATTTAGACATTATATAAACTTATCAAGAATGGAAGGTAAGTTGGAACAACTGCTAAAGGATTATCAGTGGGATACAATGAAAAACATTTATATTAAAAGTGATGTTTAATACAAAATGAAAATACAAAATAGAGATAGCATACTAGTCACCTGTAGCATTCTTCTGTTTCTGAGTTTATGGCTTTATCTATTTCAAAATACTTTAGCGAGCACTGTAAATACTTGGAACACTTCAGATACATATGGACATGGTTATTTAATCCCTTTACTTAGCCTATATTTTATTTGGTTAAAGAGGTTTGAATTAAGAGCTACAATTATTCAACCATGCTATTGGGCTATAGTACCGATAATAGGTCTTTGTCTTTTTTGGCTTATTGGTGAGTTAAGCTATACCAATGTTATAAAGCAGTTTGCCGTTTTTCTCTTTCCGCTTTTTTTTGTATTATTCATGTTTGGCTGGAAAGTCAGTAAAGTCATCGCTTTCCCATTAATATTTTTGATCTTTTGTGTCCCTTTTGGTGAAGGATTGATTCCTTTATTACAAGTTATTACAGCAGAAATAACAATTTACTTTATTGGCGTTATTGGTATTCCAGTTTATGTTGATGGTTTATTTATAACTCTGACATCAGGTGTTTTTGAGGTTGCTAAAGCCTGCAGTGGTATTAGTTACTTAATATCCTCATTGGCGATAGGTTCGTTTTATGCTTTTATCTCCTATAACTCTCCTAAGCATAGAGCTTATTTTATTTTCTTTTCTTTGTTAGTTCCTATTATTGCTAATGGATTAAGAGCATTACTGATTGTTTTATTAGCCCACTATTCTGATTTAGCTATTGCTACAGGGTTCGACCATTTAATTTATGGTTGGGTCTTCTTTGGAGTTATTCTTTTTATCATGTTTTCAGTCGGAGCAAGGTGGGCAGATAATAATGTTTTTAAAGATGAAAATTGGTTAAAAGAACAAAAACGTCCAGAGCAATATAAAAATATTTTTGCAGCGTTTTTAGTTTTTATTATACCACTGATTTTAGTTAAATTTTATTCACAAAATATTGACTCTATTGCAGATAAGCAATGGTCTAATGCAAAAATAATACAACATTCTGAAAACTGGCAAGAAAACTCTTTAGTTAAAGGTAGTGCCATTTCTAAATTTTCTAAAGCAGATAAAGTGCAATATGAACAATTTGTGAAAAATAGATTTTCAGTTGATTTTTATGGCGCTTATTTTGAAAGAGAACATGAAAGTAAGGAATTTATTTCTTATGAAAATCGTATTTATGATATTAATCAGTGGGCATTAGATAAAAGTGAAGTAATACAAATAGGTGATGCCACTTTTAATCGTTATGAAGTAGTAAACTCAACAGGTAAACGTAAGCAAATAGTCTTTTCTTATATCGTTAATGAAGAGTCTTATATATCTCGAGCGAAGGTGAAGCTCGCCATGCTACAGAATAAGGTATTTAATCATCAAGCATCAGCTCTATATGTCGCCTTTACTAGTGATTATACTCATAATAGTGAACAAGAAAAAACAGAAATAATTAATTTTATCAAAGAACATATTAATCAAATTTTATAGGCTATCTTATGGATGTGAGTGCAGTTATTTTATCTTTTAATTCAATTAAGTATATTGAAAAGTGCATAGTTGAATTGTTTAACAGTTACACCGACCTCTCATTAACAGGGGAAGCCTATGTGGTCGATAATGGCTCTGTAGATGGTAGTTTAGAGGCATTAGCTAAATTAAAGGAACAATATGGTGAAGCATTAGTTGTAATCTCGTTAGAAAAAAATACGGGTACAACTTATTCTCGAAATCAAGCATTGAAAAAGTGTTCTGGTAATAAAGTATTAATTATGGATTCTGATGCTTATATGAATGCATCTGCACTAAGAGGTATGATCGATAAACTAGATGTACACAAAGATGTTGGTTTAGTTGTACCAAAATTAACATACCCAGATGGTCGCCCACAAATATCTGTAGATAAATTTCCAACAGTTACTCATAAAATTAAGCGTTTCTTCTTTTTAAAAAATATGGAAATAAAATCAACTGATGAAAGCGAAGGCTATGTAGATACGGCTATTTCAGCCACTTGGTTACTTAAAAAGGAAGCGGTTAATAAAGTCGGCTTACTTGATGAAAAAATATTTTATTCACCAGAAGATATTGATTACTGTTTACGAGTTTGGGAAAGTGGTTATAAAATCTTACACCTCCCACAGTTAACTGTGGTTCATGATGCTCAAGAGCTATCTCGTGGTTTTAAAATTAATAAGTTCACCTTTTTACATGCTAAAGGGTTGCTATACTTTTTTACTAAACATGGCTATATGTTTAGTCTTAAATCTTTATATAAACGTTTAGGAAAAGTGTAGGTATATGTCTGCTCAACGGCCTATTGTATTTCACATACTTTATCGCTTTGATGTGGGCGGTTTAGAGCGAGTTATTGCTAATTGTATTAATGAATTTCCGCAAGAAGATTATAGGCATGTAATTATCGCTTTGACAGAAGCTTGTGACTTTGTCCAACACATTAAAGCAGATATTGAAATAATAGCGTTAAACAAAAAACCCGGCTTAGATTGGTCTATCTATAAAAAAATGTGGCTATTATTTAACAAATATAAGCCTCAGGTATGCCACAGTTATAATTTTTCTTCATTAGAGTTTCAGTTTATCGCTTTTTTGAATCTTTGCCCCCGAAGAATTCATGCTGAACACGGTCGAGATATAGATGATCCACAAGGGTTAAATCGTAAACGTAATATCTTTAGAAAGGTAATGAGTTTTTTTACTCATAGGTTTATTGCTGTTTCAGCAGATCTTGAAACATGGTTGATTGATAAAGTTGATATTTCAGCGAATAAGGTCAGGCTCATATATAACGGAATTGATACTAATCAATTTAACTTTACCTCCATACCAGCTGACTTACATGACTTAGAAACAATGTTTGTTATTGGCACAGTTGCTCGGCTTACCACAATAAAAGACCAAAAGACGTTAGTTCACGCGTTTAAGCAAGCAGTTACAAATTCAGATAACGGAGTTAACCTTCGATTATTGATGGTAGGTGATGGCCCGTGTATGGAGCAACTCCAGCAATTGTCAGAAAAATTAAATATTTCTGAGCAAGTTATATTTACAGGTGCTCGTGCTGATGTGAGTGAGTTATTATCTTTGATGAGTGTATTTGTATTACCTTCTTTATCAGAAGGCACACCAATGTGTGTATTAGAGGCGATGGCTTGTAAAACCCCTATTGTTGCTTCAAATGTAGGTGGTTTGCCTGAATTAATTGTAGAAGGGACTAATGGGATTTTAGCCCCTGTTGGTAATGTAGAGCAGTTTGCTCAAGCAATTAGCTTTTATGAAAATCATCCAGAAGAGTTATTAAAACAAGGCGAATTTGCCAGAAATTTAGTTTTAGAAAAGTTTAGCCAACATTCAATGGCTCAGCAATATTTAGAAGAATATAAGGGCGTTTCATGAAAATTTTGCATGTACTAGACCATTCAATTCCTTTACATGATGGTTATTCGTTTCGTACGCGTTCAATATTAAAAATGCAGGAGCAATTAGACTTAACAACTTGCAGTGTAACAAGCATTAAACAAGGACAAACAGATCTTTCTAAAGAAGATGTTGATGGTTTAAGTTTTTATAGAACAACACCTCAAGAGTCACTCTTGGATAAACTGCCTTTAATTAACCATCTTGCGACTATAGCTCCCCTAAAGCAACGTATAGAAGAGGCAGTATTAATAGAGAAGCCAGATATTATACAAGCGCACTCCCCAGCATTAAATGGTATTGCAGCATTTCAAGTCGCTAAAAAATATAATATTCCCTTTGTATATGAAATTCGTGCTTTTTGGGAAGATGCAGCTGTTGATAATGGCTCATGTGAAGAAGGTGATTTACGCTATAAACTGACGAGAATGTTAGAAAATTATGTACTTAAAAAAGCAGATGCTGTAACAACAATTTGCCAAGGTCTAAAAGATGACATTGAACAAAGGAAATTAACAAAATGTGCCGTAACTATTATCCCCAATGCGGTGAATATAAAGCATTTTGATGTGATTAAAGAAAAAAATGGTGAGTTACTCGAAAGCCTTAATTTAGAGGAAAATAAAGTGATTGGCTTTGTTGGTTCTTTTTATGATTATGAAGGCCTAGACATTCTAGTGACAGCAATGCAAAAACTTGTTCTTCAAGATAGTAGCTATCGCTTGTTACTTGTTGGTGGGGGTGTGCAAGAAGCACAATTAAAACAACAAGTAAAAGAGTTAGGTATCGAAAAGGAAGTGATTTTTACTGGCAGAGTACCCCATGATCAGGTATCACTATACTATAGTTTAATTGATATACTTGTTTACCCTAGAAAATCAATGAGATTAACGGAGTTAGTGACGCCGTTAAAACCTTTAGAAGCTATGGCCCAAGGTAAACTTGTACTTGCGTCAGATGTCGGTGGACATAGAGAGTTGATTGAACATGGTAAAACAGGCTGCTTATTTAAAAGCGACTGTGCTGACTCTCTAGTTGAAGAGGTTAATACCCTTTTTGAAGAAAAAGAACTACAAACAGCTCTCATAGCTAATGGTCGTGAATTTGTTGAACAAGTTAGAAACTGGCGTGAAAGTGTCAGTTACTATTTACCGCTGTATGCTAAACTACTTGATAAAAATGGATAATCAATGCTTAGCCTGATCTCTAAAGTGCTTGCTGGTGGTAATAATAAAAATAATAAACTTATTACTGTCTCTTATACACATCTCCGAGCCCACGAGACGTAGAG
>CAJXUT010000188.1 GCA_913061365.1 uncultured Colwellia sp. | reverse complement strand
CTCTACGTCTCGTGGGCTCGGAGATGTGTATAAGAGACAGGCCATAACTTCTGCTAAGTCGATTTTTTGATCAGCAAGTAATACGAGCGTGTGATAGAACAAGTCAGCACATTCACCTAATAAGTCTTCCTTGGTTTCAGCAACAGCAGCAAGGGCAACTTCAACACCTTCTTCACCTACTTTTTGTGCCATTTTGGTTGTGCCACGTGAAAATAAGTGTGCAGTGTAGCTTTCTTTCGGATCTTCATCTTTTTTACCTGCAATTACTTGTTCAAGCTGACTTAAAAAGTTTTGCTGGGTAAGCTTTTGCTCAGGGAAACAAGATTCGGTGCCTAAGTGACAGCTAGGGCCAATAGGTGTACAAGCAATTAATAAACTGTCTTGGTCACAATCAGTCAATACTTGTTGAACATTTAAGAAGTTTCCAGACGTTTCACCTTTTACCCACAATGCTTGTTTAGAACGGCTATAAAAGGTGGCTTTCCCTGTTTCTAACGTTGCAGTTAAAGATTCTTGACTCATATAACCTTGCATGAGGATAGCACCAGTAGCTGCGTGTTGAATAATAGCAGGAAGTAAATTATCCATTTTTTGCCATGCTAATTCGTTGATATTTTCATTTGTTACTAACATGGTCTTACCTCAATGTTTTGTGATTTTAAATAAGCTTTTAATTCGTGTATTGGGATGACGCCTTTATGAAAAACTGATGCGGCAAGAGCACCGTCAACATCAGCTTGCTGATAAACATCACTAAAATGTTCTATAGCGCCTGCACCACCAGAAGCAATTAACGGTACATTACAAGCAGCTCTTGCTTGTTTAAGTTGTTCAATATCGTAGCCTTGACGAACGCCATCTTGGTTCATGCAGTTAAGCACAATTTCACCAGCACCTAAGCTAACAACTTTTTCTATCCAGTCAAAGGTTGTCCAACTAGTTTTTTGCGTACGTGTTTCATCACCGGTAAATTGATAGACTTGATATTGACCTGTTTCTTTATCATAAAAGCTATCAATACCTACGACGACACATTGTTGACCAAAATGATCAGCAAGACGTGAAATTAGGGTTGGATCACGAAGCGCAGGGGAGTTGATACTGATTTTATCAGCACCCATCATTAAAATTTCTTTTGCGTCAGCCTCGCTTTTAATACCGCCAGCAACACAAAATGGAATATCAATGACTTCAGCAATACGGCTAACCCAGCTTTTATCAACCACTCGGCCATCTGAGCTTGCGGTAATATCATAAAAAACTAATTCATCAGCGCCTGCTTCTGCATACTTTTGTGCTAAGGGAACAATATCGCCAATGATTTCATGATTTCGAAATTGAACACCTTTAACCACTTTACCATCACGAACGTCTAAACAAGGAATTATTCTGCGGGCCAACATGCAATAGCCTCCTCAAGCGTAAATTTACCTTCTAGTAAAGAGCGACCTAAAATAACACCGCTCACGCCTGAGCCAATTAATGCCTTAATATCATCTAGACTACCGATACCACCAGAAGCTTGCCATTGAATGCTAGGGTAGTTTTTACAAAGCTCAATGTATAAATCTACATTTGAGCCACTTAATGTTCCGTCTTTAGATATATCAGTGCATAAAATATGTTTAATGCCTGCATCAATGTAGGCATCAAGTAAGTCTTCTAAATTTACGCCGCTATCTTCAATCCAGCCATGAGTAGGAAGTGTTTTATTACCTTGCTCATCAATTTTAATATCAAGGGCAAGCACGATTTTTTCACCGCCGTAGGTTTTAAGCCACTCTAAAACTAGCTCTGGTTGTTTAATAGCAAGAGAGCCGATAACAACACGCGTTGTACCCAAGTCGAGCAATTGTTTAACATCTTCTTCACAGCGAATGCCACCACCCACCTGTGTGATCATGGTGTCATGGTTAACAACTGTTTTTAAGGTAGAAAGCTGACGTTTAGTGCTATCTTTTGCACCATCTAAATCAACAAAGTGCATAACAGTAGCACCAGATGCTGCGTAAGCTTGTTGACGCTCTTTTACTGTGTATTTGTAGTTGGTTTTTTGGTTGTAATCGCCCTGATATAAACGAACAACTTCGCCACCGATCAAGTCTATTGCTGGGATCATCATAATGTTATAATTCCAAGAAATTTTTAATTATTTTACTGCCTAATGCGCCTGAACGCTCAGGATGAAATTGACAACCAATAAAGTTATCTTTGCCGATAATGGCGGAAAACTTACTGCCATATTCACAGCTGGCAAGGGTATACTCGCTAATAGGCGCTGCATAGCTGTGAACAAAATAAAAGTAATCGTCGATATTGATTCCTTTTAAAACAGGATGCTCATTAACAGTAGTTAGTGTATTCCACCCCATGTGCGGTAATCGGTTACCTTGAGCATCAAGTGATTTAACTTTTGTTGGAATCATACCTAAACAGTCAATGATGATATCTTCAGTACCTTCAGTTGAGTTTATTCCCTCGGTAGAAGATTGTGTCATTAACTGCATGCCTAAGCAAAAACCTAATACCGGTTGCGTTAAGTTTTGTAGCGTTTCAACAAGGTCTTTTTCGATAATATTCGCCATGGCATGTTTTGCACTACCAACACCGGGGAAAATTACTTTATCAGCCGCTTCTATTTGTTCAATATCGTCAGTGATTGTGGCGCTAAAACCTAAGCGTTCAATGGCAAATTTTACCGATGATAAATTTGCGCAACCCGTATCAACAATGACATTTTTGCAGTTAGTCATTTACAGTGTTCCTTTTGAGCTAGGTAGTTCATCACCTTCAACCTTGATCGCTTGACCTAAAGCGCGACCAAAAACTTTAAATAGACTTTCTACTTGGTGATGACAGTTACCTTTGCTGGTTGATAAATGTAAGGTGATCAACATTGAATCAGCTAAAGAGCGGAAGAAGTGTGAAACCATTTGCGTTGACATAGTCCCTACATTTTCACTGGTAAATTCTGCGTCAAATTCAAGCCAAGGACGTCCTGATAAATCAATAGCACATTCAGCTCGACATTCGTCCATTGGTAAGACAAAACCAAAACGTCCAATACCTCGTTTATCACCTAAGGCTTGTTTTAGTGCTTGACCCAATGCAAGTGCAGTGTCTTCTACACTGTGATGATCGTCAATGTGGTAATCGCCACTAACACTACATTGTAAATTGAAACCACCGTGAGTCGCGATTTGATCTAGCATGTGATCAAAAAAGCCTAACCCAGTATCTATACTACTGCCGCCTTTTTTATCTAAATTAACGGTAATGTTGATGTCAGTTTCTTTGGTGGTACGAGTCACACTAGCAATGCGATCTTGTTCTGATGAACCCAATATTTGCTCGCTAACTTGTGCCCAATTTAATGTGTCAGGATTATATTTAATACCAACGATACCCATATTGGCAGCTAAGCCCATATCTGTTTCTCTATCACCAATAACATAAGAGTTAGTGAAATCAACTAAGCCTTGTTGTAGGTAATCACTCACCATACCTAGTTTTGGTTTACGACAATTACAGTTATCTGCATCAAAGTGAGGACATAATAATACGTCATCAAAGGTAACACCTTGCGAAGCAAATATAGCCATCATTTTATCATGGGGTAAATCAAAATCAGCTTGAGGGAAGCTATCTGTACCTAAACCATCTTGGTTTGAAACCATTACTAATTTGTAACCTTTTGCTTGCAGCTTTAAAAGCTCAGGAATAACGTTAGGTTCAAAAACTAGCTTTTCTAGGGTATCTAATTGTTTATCAATAGCTGGCTCTTCAACTAAGGTACCATCGCGGTCAATAAATAGTATTTTCTGTTGTTTGTTACTCATGATAAAACTTCTTTAAGTTGGGTGATTTCTTGCTCGCTACCGATACTGATACGTAAACAGTTTTCTAGCTGCATTTGCTTAGATTGATCGCGAATTAAAATGTCGCTCTCTACTAACGTATCAAAAATACGTTGTTTTTCTTGTTGGCTATTACAGCGAAATAATACAAAGTTTGCATCGCTAGCAAAAATTTCACTACACCAGTCTTTTTCGCTTAACCAGTTGATTAATTTTGTTTTGATTTGATTACAGTCTTGTACTCGCTGCGTCATTTTTTTGAGATCAGTATTTAATGCTTTACTGGCAATCTCAGCGACAGGTGCAGAAATAGGATAAGGTGCAATAACTTTACTAAGTAATGTAATAATATCTGCATTAGCTAAAGTAAAACCACAGCGTAAACCGGCTAAAGCAAACGCTTTAGATAAGGTCCTTAGTACAATAACATTGCTGTATTGTGTGATTAAATCAATGCTTGTTTGCTCTGCTGAAAATTCTATGTAAGCCTCATCAACAACAACAATAGCAGTGTCTTTGAATAACTCAATTGCAGCGATAATATCTTCTTTAGATAATAAGTTACCTGTCGGGTTACCCGGAGAGCATAAAAAGACAACCTTTACTTTACCTACTTGTGAGATTAAACCGTCAAGGTCTAATTGCATACCTTGAGGCGTTTTTTGTAAAGGTACTTTCGCAATATCTGCACCGTGATTTTCAGCACTGATGGCATACATACCATAAGTGGGTGGACAAATTAAAATACTGTCTTGATATGCTCGACAAAAGCTACGAATAATAAGCTCTATACCTTCATCGGCGCCGCGTGTTGCTAATATCTGTGAGCGCTCAAGATTACAATAATTACTATAAGCATTGAGTAGGTTATCCGGTTGAAAATCTGGGTAGCGGTTAATATTTTCGCTACTCAATTGATAATCACCTGTACCTGGTGCTTCATTGGCATTGAGCCACACTTTACGTTTTGTTTGCTCAGCATCACCACTGGCAAAAAGCCTGCGTGCCGACTGATAAGGCACCATGTCAACTAGCTCTTCACGAGCTAACTTTTCAATTAATGTTAGAGAGGTACTCATGATTAAGCACCTTCCTCTAAACGAATAGTCACTGCACGTTGGTGAGCATCTAAACCTTCAGCATCGGTTAATTCAATAATGCATTCAGCTAAATTACTTAAACCTGCTTTACTTATTTCTTGCACAGTGTAGCGACGAGAAAAATCAGCTAAAGATAAGCTACTGACTACTTTAGAATAACCGTAAGTTGGTAAAACGTGATTAGTACCACTAGCGTAATCACCAGCTGATTCTGGTGTGTAAGCACCTACAAAAATTGAGCCTGCGTTACGTAGACTTTTTAATAATTCTTGTGAATTTTCAGTTTGCACAATTAAATGCTCAGGGCCGTATAAATTGGAAACTTCAGCCGCTTGTGATAAATCTTTTGTCAAAATTAAGCGTGACTGTTTAAGCGCTTGCTCGGCTGTTTCACGTCGTGATAGAACCGCTAGTTGCTTTGTTAATTCAAGACTAACTTTGTCAATCAAAGGCGCGTTATCTGTTAATAATATTACTTGGCTGTCAGTGCCGTGCTCAGCTTGAGAAAGTAAATCAGCGGCAATAAAGGCTGGGTTAGCATCTTTATCTGCAATAACTAAAACTTCTGATGGACCTGCAGGCATATCAATTGCAAAACCAGCGACTTGTTGAGAAAGTTGCTTTTTAGCCTCTGTAACATAACGATTACCCGGGCCAAACACTTTATTTACGGGGGCAATAGTTTCAGTACCATAGGCTAAAGCAGCGATAGCTTGTGCGCCACCAATGGTATAAATTTCAGTGATACCACAAAGCTCAGCAGCGACTAATATCTCGTTTGCTAATTGGCCTTCTTTATCAGGAGGACAAACAAGTACAGTACGGTCACAGCCTGTTATTTGAGCTGGAACACCAAGCATAAGTACTGTTGAAGGTAGAGGAGCTGTGCCAGCAGGAATATACAAACCAACACTTTCAATGGCTTCTGTTTTTAAAGTACAACGAACACCAGGACAAGTTTCAACAAATACGTCTTCAAACTTTTGAGCACTGTGAAAACTTTTTATTTGATTATAGGCCGTTTGAATAGCTTTTAATCGCTTTTCAGATAATGCTAACTTTGCTTGTTGTACTTGTTCAGCTGTAACTTCTAGTGTGGTTAAGGCAATGCCATCAAACTGTTCAGTTAATGCTAATAAGCTTTTATCACCTTGATTTTTAACTTGCGATAAAATATTACCAACTTGTGTGGATAACAAGGCATTGTCAGCGATAGCAGGACGTGCAAGCGCATCAGTTTTTTGTTGTTCAGATATTTCTTGCCAGTTGATTATTTGAGTATTCATAATTCTCTCTAAACCTTTACTACTAAATCTTCTCATATATGCTAAATAATTGAGACTTCAGCAAAGCTGTCAAGTTGTGAATTGCCTGAGCTTAGTACACTAAGTGATTGCAACGAACAACATAGACAATGCCGCATAAGTCTCTATTATGACGCAGATTAGCCCATCATTTTCTCAATAGGCATTACTAGGATTGAATCACAGCCTAGTGCTTTTAGCTCTTCCATTGTTTCCCAGAAAAACGTTTCTGTTGCAACAACATGCACAGCAACAATATCATCACGACCAGCAAGTGGTAAAACTGTTGGCGTTTCTTTGCCTGGCATTAAAGCGCTTACTTCACTAATTTTATCTTTTGGTGCGTGAAGCATAATATATTTACTTTCTTTGGCTTTCATTACCCCGTTAATACGTGGAAGAAGGGTATCTAAAATAGCTTGTTTGTCATCACCTAATGGCTCAGAACGTTGGATAAGTGAGGCTTTAGAGCGAAATACTTCAGCAACTTCTTTTAAACCATTAGCTTCAAGCGTTGCACCCGTAGAAACTAAATCACAAATACCGTCAGCTAAGCCAACACGTGGAGCAACTTCAACAGAGCCTTTTAATAAACAAAACTCAACATTAATGCCGTTATCTTTAGCGAAGCGGTTTAATAATTGAGGGTAGGTTGTTGCAAAGCGTAATCCGTCTAAACATTGTAAACCTGAGTATTCAAACTCTTCAGGCATAGCGATTGAAAAGCGACAACCACCAAAGTTTAGTGCGGTTGTTTTAATATAGGTGTTTTTACTGCCAATAAGTTCGCGTGACAATTCTTCTTCTTCTAGAGTGTTGTCACCTACAATACCTAAGTCACAAACACCATCCATTACTAAACCTGGAATATCACTACTACGTACACGCATAATATCAATAGGCATATTTTTAACATGAGCAAGTAAACGACGATCACTTACATTTAGCTTTAAACCACACCCTTTAAGTAATTTTTGAGTATCGTCACTAAGTCGTCCTGATTTTTGCATGGCGATGCGTAAACGCGGCTCTGATGTTGTCATTTTGTTAATTCCTAGTTCTGTCTCTTATACACATCTCCGAGCCCACGAGACGTAGAGGAATCTCGT
>CAJXUT010000187.1 GCA_913061365.1 uncultured Colwellia sp. | reverse complement strand
GTTTTACATGGTTGCATAAATTATTTTATGTAAAGTCGTAAAAAACAGTTTTATAATTTTTCCGCAGAAATTAACAAATTGTTTTTAACTCCTTTATTTATGTGCGATTTTTATTAACTCAGGAGAATACAATGAAAGAAAATACAAAAGCAAAATTTCAAGGTGCTGCAGTAGCTTTAGCTGTTGCGGGTTTAATGGGCTGCTCTACTGCAGCAACAAATAACTCATCAACAACTGCCGCAAATAACACTGTTGAAATGTCACATTGTTACGGCGTTAATAAATGTAATGGTCATAATGACTGTAAAACGGCAGAAAATGCTTGTAAAGGACAAGCCGTTTGTAAAGGCCATGGCTTTGTAGCGATGTCGACTGAAACATGTGGCGATATTGGTGGGACAGTAAAAGATGACTGGCGCGGTGTTGTAAATACTGCGGAGTTAGAACATTGTTATGACGTTAATGTTTGTAAAGGACACAACGACTGTAAAACTGCTGAGAATGCATGTAAAGGCCAAGCCGCTTGTAAAGGTCACGGTTTTGTAGCATTACCAGCTGACACTTGTGCTGATGTGGGTGGTACTATTGGTTCGTAGTGACCAACGCGGAGGAAACACCTCCTCCGCGGTAAATAATGCATTACCAGAGCATTTTCTCGGTTTTGGTTTAGGTTTACGTACCGACCATTTTCAAGAAGTTATTGACACCAAACCTCCTGTTGATTGGTTTGAAGTAGTTTCTGAAAATTTTATGGTGAATGGCGGTAAACCTAAGCATTATTTACACTCGATAAGAGAGCTATACCCTATGGTGATGCATGGTGTGTCATTATCTATAGGTTCAACTGATCCGTTAAATAAAGCTTACCTAAATCAACTTAAAGTACTTGTGAACGAATTACAGCCGGAGTGGGTATCCGATCATTTATGCTGGACTGGTGCACATCAAGTAAATAGTCATGATTTATTGCCTATGCCTTACAATAATGAAGCACTCGATCATATAGTTGACAGAATATCTCATGTACAAGATTATTTAGGCCAACCTATTTTAATGGAGAATGTATCTAGCTATATCACTTATGTTGAATCAGAGATGACAGAATGGGAGTTTTTAAACGAAGTCGCCAAGCGTTCAGGTTGTTATATTCTGCTAGATATTAATAATATTTATGTCAGCGCTAGAAATCATAATTTCTCAGCACAAGATTATTTGAATGGTATTGATAAAGACAAAGTTCGTCAATTTCACTTAGCTGGTCATACTGATTATGGCGATTATGTTATTGATACTCATGATCATGATGTTGCCGATCCTGTTTGGACATTATACAAAGCGGCATTAGAGCGTTTTGGACTAATGAGTACTATGATTGAAAGGGATGATAACATTCCTCCTTTACAAGATTTAATCGCTGAGCTTAATATTGCCAAACGCATTGCTCAAAACACACTAAATTATGGTGTTAGATAATATGGAGAAAAATTCTTTAGCTAGCTTACAAAAAACCATGATGGCTTTCCTTCTTAAAGGAGAAACAATAATTGAGAAAAGCATTGTTAAGCAAGGTAATGTCAGTAATAAAACTCGTTTAAATATCTATAAAAATGCGTATCAAGCACGATTAAAAGAAGTCATTGATAACGACCACCCTATTCTTGGCATGTACTTAGGAGATGATTTATTTGATGAAATGGTTTCAGGATACATTGACTATTCTCCTTCCAACTGCACATCGTTACGAGATTACGCTAATCAATTGCCTCTTTTTTTAACAAAACAGAAGCCATTTAGCCTACACCCAATCATTAGTGAAATAGCGCAATTTGAGCGATTATTGTTAGATGCTTTTGATGCTGAAGATGCCAAACGCTATACTAAAGATGAGCTACAAAAGTTATCTCCATCCGACTGGTTAGCGCTAACATTTCGTTTCCACCCAAGTGTACAGCTAACCTCGTTTGAGTGGAACTGTGTAGAAAGTTGGCAAGCATTAAAAAAAGAAACTGCACCAGATCCTGCCATTAAGCAAACAAACAACTGGTTACTATGGCGTAACCCAGAGCGCCTTACGCAATTTCGTTCACTTAACGAAGAAGAAGTTGTTTTGATACGTATGATACTTAATGGTGAGGATTTTTCTGCTCTATGTGAGTATTTATACAATAGAACGACAGATCAAGATGTTAGCATCTTAGCACTAAATTATATAAATTCATGGCTAGATGACGGCATATTAAGAAGCTTTTCTTAATATATACAACATTTCAATTAAAACAGTTAAGTAGATTAATCCACCTTAATTAATCAACTTAACTAATCAATTTAACTTAAGTCTTTTCACTGCTTTTTGGAAACTTCCACTTAAAGCGAAAGGTATTTCTTAAGTGCAATTAAATGCAAAGTGTGCATTTTCTCCTGTGTGGTATTATTTTATTCCCTGTAAATTAATATTCGATAAACCCCAGTTAATTTCCTTATATAAAGTAAACTCTGTTATTTTTATTGTTAGAGCTTCTAATATATTGATATTCAATTATATAGTCGATGAATGCTATGATAGTTAACTAAAACTTAAGGAAGAAATATGTCAGATTTATTTAATGATAAAGCCAAAGATTGGGACATTAGCGAAAGAAAATTATCAATGTCATCGGCTGTAGGCTCATCAATCATAAAATATATTCGTCTAAACCAACAAATGGATGTTATGGATTTTGGTGCGGGAACCGGTTTGGTGAGCGGTCATATCGCCCCTTTCATAAAAAAAATTGTTGCTGTTGATATATCCCAAGCAATGCTTGATAAACTTAGCTCTAAAACAGAGTTACAAGATAAAGTTGAAGCTCTTTGTCAGGACATTATCTGTAACCCTATTGAAACTAAATTTGATTTGATTATGAGTGCTATGGCACTACATCATGTAAACGATACCACAACACTACTTAATTCATTTGCTGCACATTTAAAACCCGGAGCAAAAATTGCTTTAGCCGATCTTGATAAAGAAGATGGTGATTTTCATCCTAAAGGAAGTGAAGGTGTTTTCCATTCAGGCTTTGACCGAGCTGCTTTACAAAAAATATTAGAAAACGTTGGTTTTCATAATATTCAATTTTTTACCATACACACCATTAATAAAAGTGGTAAACAATATCCCATGTTTCTGGTTATTGCAGATAAGCATTAGCGACTACAGAAATAAATATCAAACATGATAACCAAAGTGGTCAAACAACTTTCAGTCAAATTATTTTATTGCTAGTATTTACTTTGTTAAATAAATCAATAACAACGAACATATACAGATAAATTTAAAATGAAAATAAAACGTAAAACACTTTTTTGGAAACTATACCCATCATTCCTAATTATTTCATTTATTTCATTACTCGCCATTGTGATGATTGCGCTCTTGTCATTTAAATCATTCTATTATCAAGAGAGAGCTATCGATTTAGAAATAAGAGCAAAAATACTAACACCAGAATTTTCTAGACTTATTCAATCTGAAAATTTTTCAAAAATTCAAAAAAAGTCTCAACAGCTAGGTGATGAATCATCAACTCGAATTACTATCATTTTACCATCAGGAAAGATTATTGGGGATAATAAGCGAGATCCTCAAACCATGGATAACCATAAAAATCGCCCTGAAGTTCAACAGGCAATACAAAACGGCAAAGGTTTATCAATCAGATATGGACACACTCTAGCAATAGATTCGATGTATTTTGCTATGCCTATTATTGCTCAAAACGAAATGATTGGCATCATGAGAACTTCAACTCCTTTGTATACATTACAAAATGCTTTATGGAGTATTTATTACAAAATATCTTTAGGATTTTTCATTCTCATCATCATTACAGCCTTTGCTAGTTGGTGGATGTCTAAAGCCTTAGTTAGGCCGTTGGAAATTATTAAAGTACAAGCTCAACAGTTAGCTAACGGAGACTTTTCTAGTCGAGTACAGTTAAGTTCAAATGATTCACTTGAATCTGAACAATTAGGGCAAGCCTTTAATGAAATTGCTATTCAATTAAATCAACGAATTGAAACTATCCTAAACCAACGAAATGAGCAAGAAGCAGTATTTTCCAGTATGGTTGAGGGTGTTGTTGCCGTAGACAATAACAAGAATATTCTACGTGTTAATCAAGCCGCTTATAATATTTTGAAAATTTCAGACGATAATATTGAAGGCGTACAATTAAAAAGTGTTATAGAGAATGCCGAGTTGCAAAACCTGATTTTATTTGCACTTCAACAAAACAAACCGGTAGGACAAGAAATCATCATTCATAATGATGCTGAATACGAGCAAGTACTATTTGCACAATCAGCTCCTTTACTTGATATCCATAGAAACAAATGTGGCACCTTAGTTGTTTTCAATGACATCACTAAATTAAAAGAATTTGAGCTACAAAGAAAAGAGTTTGTTGCCAATGTATCACATGAATTAAGAACACCGCTTACGGCTATTCAAGGTCTTTCTGAGACCCTAATAGAGTTTCCTAATTTAGTCCAAGAAAAGCGGGCTTACTTTATTGATGTTATTCACACCCACTCTATACGTTTAGAGAGTATTATTGAAAACTTACTCACCCTATCGAAAATAGAAAAAGAAACAGAAATTGATGAAATAGATTTTGTCGATGAATCGATCACCTTAGCCTTAAGCAATGCTATTTTTCTATGTAAAGATAAAGCTTTAAAAAGAAATATTAGCATTATTCTCAATAATGCTGAAGACATAACCTTTAAACATAACTCTTCACTAATTGAACAGGCAATTATCAACCTGTTAAATAACGCAATTAAATACAGTGACGGCGACAGTGAAATAAAAATAACAGCCATCAAGCAAGATAACGAAATAAAAATAAGTGTAGAAGACAAAGGCAGTGGTATTCCAGAAGAGCATTTATCACGATTATTTGAACGTTTTTATCGTGTAGATAAGGCTCGAAGTAGACAATTAGGTGGTACAGGATTAGGTTTATCTATTGTGAAACATATTGCTCTTGCTCATAAAGGTTTAGTAACGGTAAGCAGCGAGATAAACAAAGGCAGTATTTTTTCATTAATCTTACCATTAGATAATTAGAAAACTAACATCCAATTAAGTAATTAATATTAAGGTGAAAATAAATGATCTATCAGTTAGGGAACCTTTCTCCCAATATTTCAGAAACAAGTTTTATAGCACCCAGTGCTAGTGTTATTGGCAACGTGGTATTAGAAGACAATGCAAGCGTTTGGTTTAATGTCGTGATCCGTGCTGATAATGCTCAAATAAAAATAGGTAAAAATTCTAACATTCAAGATGGCAGTATTTTGCATGTAGACGATGATTTCCCTATTACCATTGCTGAAAATGTCACTGTTGGGCATAAGGTCATGTTACATGGGTGCTCTATCGATGAAGGTAGTTTAATAGGAATGAATGCCGTTGTATTAAATGGCGCTAAAATTGGCAAAAACTGTTTAATTGGAGCCAATGCCTTAGTAACAGAAAATATGATCGTTCCTGATGGTAGCTTGGTATTAGGCTCACCAGCCAAAGTGGTTAAAGAACTCAATGAGCAAGCCAGAGCAATGATTGCAAAAGGTGCAGACCACTACGTGCAAAATAATATAAAATATAAAAACGAGCTGAAACAAATAAACTAATTACTTTTACTAACCTATTCAGTTTATCTTAAATTAGAGCCTCAAAAATAGCTTTTGGGGCGATGATATAACAAAGCAAAAATTGCTGAATAGTTTATTAATTTGATTTTTGTAATGTTGCTGTAAGGGCTCCAGCGCCAATTAACATTGATCCACTAATTTTGTTAAAAACGTTTTGAAATTTTACTGAGCTAACTTTGCTGCGTATGTATCCAGAAAAGATAGAATAAAAAGAAGCACTAAGAGCAGATACCACTAAAAATGAAAAACCCATGATTAGCATTTGTGGCATTACCGCATGAGTAGTATTGATAAATAAAGGGAAAAAAGCGATAAAGAAGACAATCCCTTTTGGATTTAATGCCGTTACAATTAAAGCCTCTTTAAATAGTTTTGCCCTTTTACTCAAAGGAACATCTTGTGTTTCAATACTCGTGTTGTTACGACAAGCCTTAATACCTATATAGATTAAGTAAACTGCTGCAATCCATTTAAAGGCATTAAATAGTACTGCAGATGTTGTCAATAAAGCCCCTAAACCCGCAAAAGAAATACTCATAGCGATAATATCACCAGAAAGTACTCCTGCTACTAATGGAATCACTGATTTTTTCCCGTAACTCAATGACTGTCCCATGATGAGGAAAACAGTAGGTCCGGGAGTAAAGCACAACATTAGCGATGCCAATATAAATGAAAGCCAAACTTCTATACTCATACCATTCCTACCTAATTAATACTAAAAACCCTATCAAGAGCTATCATTCTCAGCTTAGCTATTAAGCCATAGAAATAAAAATATTAACCTTATTTTCATAAATACCAAAACGACAAACTGAATTTGGATTCATTTAAATAAAACCCCTTATAAACCAGCACTACTTTTTACTGTACACAAGTCACAACGTCACTTGTACTTACTATAATTTCAAATCTTTTATTAAACTCACTACTTGTAATATACCCACAAGTCCCTCTTACACGACTGTCACCTATTTTAAATGAATAATCATAACTGCCATCCATTTGTTTAAGTGAGTAATGAATACTATTTATTTGCTCTGGCTCAATAGAGCCAAAGTTTAAATTACTATTACGTAATTTCACATTAACTTCTGTCAGTCGATATTGAGAATTATTTATTACAGTCACACTTGGGGTAATATAAAAATAACAATAATAAGAAGTACTGAGAATACATAAGAGAATAAGAGAAGTTTTAAAAAGAAAATTCATCACTTGTTTCATTGGCATATAAAATCAACCTATGAAAGTAACCCAAGCTACAAATCCTATCCAGCTTATAGCTAATAAAGCCCAAGGCAATTTAGTGTTTACTGCTTGAATAGGTTCTTCTATAACGTCAGTTTTTTCTACCGCTACTTTTAGTTTAGCTTTTCGAGCCTTGTCTCTTTCTCGAGATTTTATATTTTGTTGCTTCTTATATTCTGCAATCCCCTTTTCAATTCCTTGCGCTATTAGCTTTGTTTGCTCTTTAGTTTGGTTTTTACGTTGAGTACCTTTTGCAACCTTCATTGCTTGTTCTTGTATTTCTTTCGATATTTTACTCATAATTTTTACTATTTAAATTCCCTGACTGTAAAACAATAATCATTCACCATTTAAATTACGATGCATCAATCATGATGTTGAATATTTATTCAATACTATTTTAACTGTCTCTTATACACATCTCCGAGCCC
>CAJXUT010000186.1 GCA_913061365.1 uncultured Colwellia sp. | reverse complement strand
TCCTCTACGTCTCGTGGGCTCGGAGATGTGTATGAGAGACAGTACATAAGCTATTAGCTATAAGTATGAATTAACTAACAGAATATTCATTGATCGCAGTCAATGGTACAATGTTTTTTTTCATTAAAAGTGCTAAGAGAACATTGTGGTAAGTAATAAAATATTCATCATCGGTTTACCAAGAACAGCTACGACGAGTGTTTGTGTCGCAATGTTAGGATTAGGCTTTAAAACAGCACATAATGCCTATACTCAGAATGCTTTCACAGAAGCAGAAGTGCTAGCGGATACACCTGTTTTTTGTGATTATCAACAGCTTGATAAACACTTCCCCAACAGTAAATTTGTTTATCTAACCCGAGAAAAATCTTTATGGTTACCCTCTATTAAGCAATTACTACAGCGTATGATTGTAAATTTACAACGTAGTGATGGTGGCTTCAACCCTTATTTAAAGCGTTGTTACAGTGAGATATTTTCACCTCTATCAGTAACTAATATCGCTGAAGATGATTTTTTATTGTCATGTTATGAGCGTCACCAACAAGGTGTTTTGGATTACTTTAAGCATCGTTCGAAAGATTTATTAACCCTTGATGTAAGTGATGAGGGAAGTTATGAGTCTTTATTAAACTTTCTAAATGTTGAACAGTTAGATGAAAATAAAAGAGGCTTTAAATTAATCAATATGGGGGGGAAAGTAAAAGCATGGCAAGACATTAATAATGTGTTGAAAATAGAGTCTACTAATAAAGGACGTATTGATAAGATTCTTTATTGATCATAATCATTGTAGAGAGTGAAGTTCGCAGGTAAAATCAGCGAAATTTACTCGATATTAGAACTATTTTTTATGTTTGAATTAAAATACAACACCACACAAGCATGGACTGATGCTGTTATGGCTGATTTCCCTCGATTTTTACAAGACCACGCTGCTGCTGAGAAAAAGGCCTCAGGTATGGCAATGGCGATGTTATCTCATTACCCTGATAAAGCAAAATTAGTACGAGCGATGACTGATTTAGCTATCGAAGAACTCATACATTTTAAGCAAGTCTTGAAATTACTTATTGCCCGCGATGTTACTTTGGGACAAGATAAAAAAGACCCTTACATTACGCAAATTCGTGCTTTATTTCGCAATGGTACTAGCTTATTTTTACTTGATCGCTTATTGGTTGCAGCTGTTATTGAAGCCCGCGGTTATGAAAAGTTTTGGTTAGTTTCTCAAGCACTTCCTGAAGGAAAAGATAAAGACTTGTATGTTGCGATTGCTAAATCTGAAGAAAAGCATAAAAATTTGTTTGTTGAATTAGCTTATGAGTATTTTGATAAAAGTGAAGTTGACGAACGCTTAGAAGAGATATTAATCGCTGAAGCTGAAATTTGTAAAGGTTTGCCTATTAGAGCCGTACTTCACTAAAACGACCTAAATACTGATGAGAACTCAATTTAACAGTGTAACACCTCAGCTTATTCGTCATCGAAAATCTGTTCAGGAAGTTTGCCGTCAATTTAATCGTAGCCCAAGCAAAGGTAACTTAAAGCGCCTTACTTCTCTTTTGCATTCTTGTGGAGAAGAGGTCTTTATTGAACAGGGCTTTCATATGGATTATGGCGACAATATTGCGTTGGGTGATCGTGTTTTTATTAATGTGAACTGTACCTTTGTGGACGGTAAAAATACAGCAACTGATACGGTTAATAATAAGAGTTTAACATCGGGTAAAATGATTATTGGTAATGACTGTTTAATTGGCCCTAATGTACAGTTTTTATCAGTTTCTCATGATGTGGATCCGCAAGCTAGATTAGAAAAGCATAACTATGTTGATGACATTATCGTCGGAAATAATGTTTGGTTAGGTGGTGGCGTTATTATATTAGCTGGCGTTACGGTTGGTGATAATGCCGTTATTGGTGCTGGCAGTGTTGTGACTAAAAATGTTGATGAATGTGCTTTTTATGCAGGAAATCCAGCAAAGAAAGTACGTCAACTATAAGCGGTTGAAAATATAAAAATATTTTGATTAGCTAGCGCAAAAGTAGTTAAATCAGTATATTATAAATAGTTAATATTTGTTTATTCTATTAAGGCTTTATATGTACTTTCTTTCACGACGTTTAGTTATGCCAAGCGATTTAAATTATGCTAACTCCTTATTTGGTGGTAGAGCTTTAGAGTGGATTGATGAGGAAGCAGCTATTTATGCTATCTGTCAGTTAGACACTAAAAGCTTGGTAACGAAGCATATTGGTGAAATTAGCTTTGAATCGGCAGCTTTTCAAGGTGACGTAGTAGAATTTGGTTTAGCAACAAAAAAAGTGGGTAGAACTTCTATTACCATTACTTGTTTAGTACGTAACAAAATCACCAAAAAATCAATTTGTTTGGCAGATGACATTGTTTTTGTGAAGGTTGACCCACAAACAAGAGAGCCTACTCCTCACGGAAAAACACTAGAGCAACTTAATAAACAAGAAGCAGCAAACATCAATCATATAAGTGATTAGCACGTTACAAATAAGCAAAGTAGTGGGCTTTACTCTGCTTGCTGATGCTAAAATAAAGCTGTTTTATTCATTAATAGAGCAGCTTTAACTGAAATGTTGCTATATGCCTTACATGACAATACAATAATTACCTTACTACAATCTTATTAACTTTCTTATGACTTCTGATCGCTTTGGTACTAGTGCCAACTACAAACAAAAAGAACAAGGTTATCGTGACCGTGCTCTAAAATTATTTCCTTGGGTGTGTGGGCGTTGTGCTCGAGAGTTTGTGTATTCAAACATTAAAGAGTTGACCGTACATCATATGGACCACGATCACACTAACAATCCAAACGACGGAAGCAATTGGGAGCTTCTCTGCATTTATTGTCACGACAATGAACATGCGAAATACACAGAACATGCCCAATATAAAACGGAAATAACAGCAGGCGATACTAATCAAGAGTCTGCGACTTATAATCCTTTTGCCGATTTAAAGTCAATGTTGAAAAAATAATTTAATCTTCTGGGGTTAAATATTCTTGGTAATTATTAATGCCAAAGTAGCGAATTGATTTCTTTAATTTGACTTTTTTGGCAATTAATAATTCATCACAGTAAATTTTTACGACTTGTTTATCACCGTTGGAATCAGAATCATAACTGTGCTTGTCATTGTTACGAATATTATCAAATTCCGTTTTCATTATAAGCTTCATTTATTCTCCTTAATTTTATCTCAATTACGCTGTTTAGCTACATTTCGGTGGTAGACAATGTTGATACCTAATAAAGCTAGCATAAAGGGTAAGCTACTTAGTACAAGGTAATTCCAACCACCAGCAAATAAAATCCAACCAGCCATAAGAGAGGCAAATGCTTGAAAGCCAAATAAGATAAAGTCGTTTGTTGCTTGTACTTTATGCCGTTCGCATGCGTGATAACTTTGTGGTAATAAAGAAGTGCCTGTTAGAAAAAGAAAATTCCAACCAATACCTAATAATATTAATGCCCACCAATAGTGCATAACTTCTTGGCCAGAAAAAGCCACTAAAGCGACAATGATATAAATAAGACTACCGACGGTTAATAAGCCTTTTAGAGCTATTTTTTTGATTAACCAAGGCGTTAATAGTGAAGGTAAATACATGGCAGCAACATGGCTTTGAATTACCCATTTTGTATCAATTAAACTGTGGCCTTGCATGTGATGCATGCTTAATGGTGTTGCCGTCATTAAGTAACTCATCAAAGCGAAACCAATGGTAGCGGTGCAAATGGAAATGATAAAAATGGGTTGTTTTATTATGGTTAATAATGGCCGAGCTTCGCCATTGCTCGACACTTCTTTTATCTCTGGCTCTTTAAAAAATACCATAATAAAGGCTGCTAAAGCGATAAAGAAAGCTAATAACAGAAAAGATCCTGCGTAGCCGTGGGGAGATTCAAGCCATTCTTTGGCTGTTACGGCTATTTCAGGCCCTAAAAAAGCTGCGAACACACCACTTAACATTAAAATAGATAACACTTTCGGTATATCTTCTTCTTGGTTGGTACTTTCTATTGCTGCAAAACGTAATTGTTGGGTGAAAGCACCGCCAATACCAAATAAAAAACTGGCAAAAGAAAATAATTCAAACAATGCTATTTTCGTGGATAAAACGGCTAAGAGTGCTGCGGTAAAAAGACAGCTAAATCCGGTGAAAACAGCGAATTTTCTTCCCTTAGAACGAGCAATAACTGCCGCAGGAATTGAACCAGCAGCAACACCTAGAATCATTAAACTAATAGGTAAAGTGGCAAGTGATGGGTTTGTTGTTAGTTCATTAGATAATAACCCCCCAATGAAAACAATAATCGGGGCAGAGCACATCACTAGCGGTTGCGCCATAAAAAGCAAACTGATATTTCGAGGTAAACTATACTTATTAGTGAGTAAAATTGCAGAAATAACAATAAGCGTTGAAATAAGTAAGATAACAGCCATTATTAACCTGAATCCATCGCTAAAATTGTTTTGATATTCAGTTCACCGCTAAATTTTATTAATGATTTTTGTTGTTCTTTTCGAGCTAAAACAGCCATACGATCAGATAATTCATTACCTTCAATATTAGCATGGCCTTTTACATGAGAGATGATCAATTTCTGTTTGATTTCTTGATAAAGTGCAAAACATTCTTTGATCAAATCAACATTTTTTATTTCCTCTCCTTTACCACGAGTCCATCCTTTTGTTTGCCAACCTTTTGCCCACTTTGTTATGCAATCAATTGAGTATTTTGAATCTGACAATATTTGCACTTGTTCAACTGAGTTCAAATACTTTTTGGCAAGTTTAAATGAATATAATAAACCGTTTAACTCCGCGGTGTTATTGGTTCCATTAGCTTGGTAAAGCCCATAATAAAGCGTGTTGATTTTACCTTGATGATAAACCGCTAAACCTGTACCAGACTTACCTGGATTGGGTGAGCATGCGCCGTCGCAATATATTTGTACTTCAGCATTTATAGTTGAAGTTGTACTTGCCGTATTTTTACTCGTAAAGCTTTTAGGCGCACTACTTTTTTTGGCGCTGCCTTTATTTGCTAGTGAACGTTTCATTAAAGCTTTTGTATAAGTTGAAGCAAAGGCAGTCTCTGCTTCAGCTCTTGTTTCAAACCCCATAAATTGTGCATCAGACATGCCCTGAGTATGGCTTTGAACTTCTGCCCAAGTGGAAAATACACCTGTTTTGGCACCTTTCCAAATCACGTAAGATTTTTTACTCATAAATAAATTTTTTCTACTGACTTCTTAATGGTAAGTATTATCATCAATATATATTGCTAACGCTAGTAATAATCTATGTGATGCTCTTAATTGGTTGAATTGTGGATAAAAAAACTGTCTGAGTGATTAAAATCTTTGTCCTAGACAGAAAGCTTGCTAAAATTAGCCTTTCCAAGCATAAAATATTTAGGATTTTTCATGGCGATTAATTGGTTTCCCGGCCATATGCACAAAGCACAAAAAGAAATAAAAGAAATATTGCCACAAATTGATGTGGTTATTGAGGTGTGTGATGCACGCCTACCTTTTAGTAGTGAAAATCCAATGATCACAGAAATAAGGGGTGATAAACCACTTATTAAAATCCTGAATAAAAGTGATTTAGCAGATGCAGATAAAACAAAGTTGTGGCTAGAACATTTAGAATCACAACATAACGTGAAAGCTATTGCATTAACCACTGAGAATAACGCTACAGCGAAAACTATTCCTGACCTGATAAGAAAGCTCGTTCCTAATAAAGATGAAGACGGCAAACAAATAAATGCTGTTATCATGGGAATTCCAAATGTTGGTAAATCAACATTAATTAATACCTTAGTTGGCAAAGCAAAAGCTAAAGTGGGCAATGAACCTGCTGTTACTAAAGGGCAGCAACGTATTCGACTTGAAGAAGGTTTATATCTATTTGATACCCCGGGTATGCTATGGCCTAAAATTGCTAATGAAAATAGTGGTTATCGTTTAGCGGTATCAGGTGCGGTTAAAGATACGGCTTTTGATCATGATGATATAGCTTATTTTGCAGCAGAATTTTTAATCGCTAATTACCCTGACCGTCTAGTTGAACGATATAAACTCGATGAAGTGCCGCATCTTGAAGAAGACTTAATTGAAGCTATTGGCAGAAAACGTGGCTGTGTAAAAAGCGGTGGTCATATTGATATGCATAAAGCCTGTGTTATTTTGATTAATGAAATACGCGACAAAACACTTGGCGCTATTACGTTTGAACTCCCCGATATTATTGATAAAGAAAATAAACACTTTGAAGAATTAGAAGCTAAAAGGGTTGCTGCTCGTGAAGCTAAAAAGCTGGCGAGAGGGCGTGGTAGAAAAAATAAAAGGTAATTACAATGACAGAACAAACAAAAGTAGAATTTTCACTACACTCGCAACTTGCAAAGGATTGCTTTGAATTAGCAGAGCTGCCTTTATGTAAATTACTCCTATGTAATGACAGCGCATACCCTTGGTTTATTTTAGTCCCAAAAGTTAATGATATTACTGATATTTATCAGCTTGATTGGCAACAACAGCAACAGTTACTTAATGAATCAAGCTTATTAAGTGAGTTACTCATGCAGGTTTTTTCTGGTGACAAAATGAATGTTGCAGCACTTGGTAATGTTGTTGAGCAATTACATGTACATCATATCGTGCGCTATAAAAAGGATGCTAGTTGGCCAAAACCTATTTGGGGGCAACAGCCGTTAACACCTTATACTGATGAAGAATTAGCAGAATTAAAAGCTAAACTTTTACCACAATTATCAATTGTTTTAGAGTCAATTACAGGTTAGTTTTTCACTATAATATTAGTGTTTCTTTATCTTTTTGGCTTTAGGCGAACTGTGTTTTTTAAATTTTTATTAACAACAAGGAGAATTTCAAAATGGATTATTTTATCGGCGCATTAAAACAGTATGCTGACTTTACTGGTAGAGCACGCAGAAAAGAGTATTGGATGTTCATACTCATTTATATGATTATTAACATAATTTTAGCAGTGCTAGGTTTAGAAGCTATTTCAATGATAGTTGGTTTGGTGTTATTAATTCCAAGTATAAGCATTGCGACAAGAAGACTACATGATACAGGGCGCACTGGTTGGTGGCAGCTCATTGTATTAGTTCCACTTATTGGAATTATCGTTTTAATCGTTTTCTTAATTCAAGATAGTCATGATGCAAATGATTATGGTGAAAACCCTAAGCTTAATGAGCAAATGTAGCATTGTTTGATCATAGCAAACTAAAAATAGTTAAATCTTATACGTCTAGCTATTTTTAGTTTCTTTAAAGAAAAGTGTGTAAAAACTGTCTCTTATACACATCTCCGAGCCCACGAGACGTAGAGGAATCTCGTAT
>CAJXUT010000185.1 GCA_913061365.1 uncultured Colwellia sp. | reverse complement strand
TAAGAGACAGTTTGTAGGTATATTCACAATATTTTTATACTTCAGCCCATTTTTAGCTTGGTCGTCGCCAGAATTTAATAGCAAACAAGAACAAAAAGAGTCTAATGAGTTTATAAAGCAAAAATCAGATCTTTTACAACATAAAATAAACATAATGATGCAAGATACTGCTTCTTGGTTGGATAATATTGGAGCAGATGACAATTCAACTAAAGGTGGGGCTTCTGCTAGTGGTTATTTTCAGTTAGGTTGGATGCCAAGAACGGGTGACTGGTCTGAATTTGATCCAAAATTTAAAGTTCGCTTAAGTTTGCCTCGTTGGAATGAAAAAATTGCATTGGTATTAGACAATGATGATGAAGATGAGTTGAAGTTGGATTATGAAGCATCTTCAATCGGTTCAGATCATGATTCTGAAAAAGTTAATATTGCTGTTCAATATGTAAGTCAGCTTAGTGAAATAATTAAAGTAAAATACCGGGCAGGAATATCCCGGGGGCAATTATATGTCCGAAGTGAAATTAAACATAGATGGTTTAATGATAGCAACACCATTACAGTTGCTCCAAGGCTTGACTATTTTAGTCTAGATGGTTGGGCACCTAGTATTAAAGGCTCAATGATTTATCCTTTATCTGATAGTTTTTTATCATTTTCTGCAAGTTGGCAAAAAATACAAAAAGAAGCCAACTCTAGACAAAAAGTTGGTTTTTATCATATAAAAAACAGAGGACCATCAACAGAAATAGTGAGTGGTTTACAGTATTTTAACAATGAAAATTCTAAAGAAAGCTTGCTTGTGTCTATTCGACATAGGAGCTTAATCTATAAGAATTGGATGTTTTTTGAATTAGAGCCTTTTCTCGAGTTTAAGGAAGAAAATGACTATAAAAGGGAGCTAGGGCTTGCATTAAGATTAATCGGATATTATGGGAAATAGTAAGGTTTTAATTTTAATATAGGATGGTAATTACCTAGTTCATTAAACAGGCGTAAGTTACTCATCGTTTGTTTATTTGATGTCCTTACTGTTTTGATCAAAAAGGACATCATTTATCTATTTATTAGTGAGTATATAAATCAACTAAAAATGTTACTTATTAAGAATATCTAAAACAACTTCGTGGTGGGTTTTAGTTTTGAATTTATTAAACACATGACTGATTTTCCCATCTAAGCCAATTAAAAAGCTTAAACGATGTATGCCATCATATTCTTTTCCCATGAATTTTTTCAATCCCCAAACGCCAAAATCATCAGCAACTTTGTGATCTACATCTGAAAGTAAGGTGAAATTTAATTCATCACGTAGGCAAAACTTAGCTAAGCGCTTAGGCTCATCTGGAGAAATACCAAAAACGACAGTATTTAAGGCCTCTAATTGTTTTTGGCTATCACGTAAACCTTGTGCTTGAATTGTGCAGCCTGGCGTCATTGCTTTAGGGTAAAAGTAAACTAGCACTTGTTTTTTACCAATAAAATCAGCCAAAGCAACAGCTTGTTCATTTTCATCTTGTAAGGTAAATAATGGCGCTTTATCACCAACGGTTAGAGTATTCATAAATTTCCTTTTGAACTAGTTTGGTTGTTACATCTGGTTATGTGAGCTTTTTTTAATTGAACCTTGAATATTAATCTGTTCACATAATTGAAAAAAGTCACTTTCAATATCTTCAATATTAATTTTTTGAGTAAGCGCGAATGATATGCTGGCACTCATTATATTTGTTTCAGGGGTTATTTCAGATTTCAATGAAGATATGTCAATTTTTCGGATTGAAAAAAAAGCTGTCATGTCTTTCAAAATACCTGGTTGGTCAATTCCTGTAAATTCAGCTTGATAATGTTCAACAAGTTTATAAGTTTTATGGCTTGAAGTGCGTTTCATTGTGGTAATTAATTCAAGACTATGTGCAACCATAGGAAGTCTTACTTCAAGTTTATTAATAGCACGGTTATCACCATTAAGTAGCATGATAAAAGTAAACTCTGTACCGAATATAGCCATTCTACTATCGGATATATTACAGCCACACTCGCTTGCTAATTTAGTTAATTCACTAACGCATCCTGTTCTATCAGACCCAATGGCTGTTAGTACTAAATATTGAGACATTAAAAGGCCTAAATTAATAATAAAAAGCTATTATAACGCACATATTCATATTACCTCAATATGAAGGATTCAGCTTAAAAATACTTATTTAAGTAACATGGGGATAAACGTAAGAAAAACATTTGAATAACTTGTGTTTGCAAAAACAGCCAAGTACCATAGTGCGCTAATAATAGGTATTAAACTGAACCAAATATGAATTGGCTCATCTAATGAATACCAATTTTGTAAAGAGTTTTTCTCAGGAGTTTGAATGAGTCGTCATTTGTTTTATTTTTCTATGCTTAGTTTGACGCTAACAGCATGTAGTAGTGTTGATAGTAAACGAGCACAGGGAAATTTTGATTATGCAAAAAAGCAAGAATCTAAAGCGTTTATTGTACCCCAAAATTTAGATATGCCCGCTAAACAGCAAGAATTTGTTATTCCCCAAAAAATAAATCATCAAGGTTCTGTTGGTGATAAAGTGGATGTAAGAGCGCCTTCTTTAGTTTTGCCTATTGCTGCATCATCTCGTGTTCTTGCCGATTCACATGAAGCAATTATTTGGTTTGATAAAGTACTTGAAGGTGAAGATCTATTAGCTTTTGTACAAAATGCACTGGTAACTCAATTAACTGCTGATAACGTTAATTATGAATTTGTTAAATCATCTTCACAGAATGATCCAGCTAGCAAAAAACAAAGTATCGCTGAAACTTATGAATCTGATTGGTACCATAATGAAGTAGAAACAGGGTGGTTATTTACCGAAATTGAATCATCAACAAGTTTACGTTTTCGTTATGATATTTTTGCAAAACCTCACGGTCGAAGTGTTTCTTTACAAGTATCATTAATAGACTTTATGAAAACTGATAGTGAAGGTGGTACTAAAACTATCGAGCCTATTGATAAGCAGCGTGTTGAAATGACCATGTTAAATGAGATAGTTGCTCAAGTAGATTATAGCTACCGTGAGCAGCAGCGTGAAAATCGTTTAATGCGTGCGAATCAAAAGCTGGTTAGTATCGGGGAAAATAAAGAGAAAGAGCCTGCTTATATTGTTGAGATGGAAGCGGATAATCTTTGGGATAATATGCCCATTTTCTTTGAGAAGCACGGCTTTGTTATCAATGATTTAAATGAAACGAATAAAATTTACTATGTATCTTTTACCAAACCTGAAATAAGTATATGGGATACTATTTGGGGTGATGAGCCACCTGTTATTGAAGTGAGTGATGCTAAATATCAATTTGTACTTGCCTCAATAGACGGGAAAAATGAAAAAACATCAGTAACGGTTTATGATGCTGATGGTGAGCCATTACCATTAGAAACGTTAGAGCAAGTTTTCCCTGTTGTAGAAAAAGGGTTATCGTTTAGAGAGTTAAATTAGTACTGTATAGTTATTTGTTTTTGGCATAGTTTAGTAGGTTAAACTCTGCCAAAGACAAACATAATATTTAGAATATTCGTTTAATCTCTAATATTTTTGGCAGTATTTTTTCAAAAGTATCAACGAGCCTTGGCTCAAAATGACTTCCTGAATTTTTACGAATTTCAAGCATAGCATCCTCTATACTCCATTCATTTTTATATGAACGCTTCATTGTTAACGCATCAAAAACATCTGCTAAAGCAACAATTCTCGCGACTTCAGGAATTTCATTTCCTAAAAGCCCATTAGGGTAGCCGCTACCATCCCATTTTTCATGATGGCTAATCGCTATTTGTGCTGCCATTTTAAAAACAGGAATAGAAGACTTATTCAAAATTTTATAACCAATGTTTGTGTGGGATTTCATAATTAGCCATTCGTCTTCACTTAATGGGCGAGGGGCTTGTAAAATTTCATTAGGTATACCAATTTTTCCTGTGTCATGCATTGGTGCAGCAAGCTCTATCTGATCGAGTTTATCTTCTGGCCAATTAATAGCTTCAGCTAAAGCGCGAGCATATGCGGCCATTCTCCAAATGTGTTGGCCAGTATCCGTATCATTATAGTGACCTGCCTCTCCAAGCATTAAAATGGACTCTCTAGATAAATCTTGTAAAGATTCAGCTTTTACTAAGGATAAATGAGTCTGAACTCTGCGTAGTACTATTTCGCCCGAAACGGGCTTTATAATGTAGTCTACGGCTCCTAAATCGAAACCATAGGTTTCATCGCCCAAGTCATTCATGGCGGTAACAAAAATAATTGGAATATCTGCGGTTGTTGTATCAGATTTCAAGCGCTTGCATACATCATAACCGCTTATGTCAGGCATCATTATATCAAGGAGTATAATATCGGGTTTATGCTGTTTGGCTGCAATTATCGCTTTTTCTCCATTATTGGCGAAAATGAGCGAATAATGATCTTTAAGTATCTGCCTTAAAACTTGTAGGTTATTAGGTTCATCATCAACGATGAGAACTTTTTTTGTATGATTCATTATTTATCCTTGATTATCAATTCAAGATTTTCTGCAAGCACACGTGTTTCTTTTTCAGCAGCATCGAAATCAAACTGCTCTAAACAATCAATTATAGTGGCTAGCTCACTCTCTGTTATATAGTCAGACATCTTGTTAAGGACTACATAACAGGGCTCCGGATTCAGTTCTGAAAATGTAGAGATAAGCTCTTCTATTAATTGTTGTACAACATCGGGATTGAAGGCTTTTTTTCTATGTGTTTTGGAGCTTTCTGGCATGCTAAGATTTTCAATACAAAAAACAACTTCTGTTAATTCATCTTGTAGTAAATTTATTAGCGTAGAAGTTACTGCTTTATCTGGTGTTTTTATTGCTTTATCAATATCAGCGCTTAAGTTAGCTATCTTCTCTAGGAATAAATTACCCGCCAACCCCTTTAATGTATGTGATATTTGCTTAACCATTTTGGAATTATTACTGAGAGCGTTTTGCATTTCGGTTGCACTTTCAACGTGATCTCTAGCAAAACTTTTTAATGCTTTAGCGTAGACATAAGGAGATTTCCAAGTAGCTAAGGCTTGTGATGTATTTGCAAAGCTATTTAACGAAGAAAGATCAATCAAAGGCTCTTTTTTAATATCAACACTAAAGTGTCTATTTTTTTTGCCTTTACTGTAAGAAACTGAATCTTCCATTGCTGAAAAAAGTGAAGCGAAATTGATAGGCTTTCCAATAACTTTATCAATGCCACTTTGTAAACATAGCTCAATATCTTCACGTAAAACGGATGCAGTTAGTGCTAAAATTGGAATATGTAAATTGGATTCTTGTTCTAGTTTTCTAATTTCTTTAGTGGCAGTCAATCCATCCATTTCAGACATTTGAATGTCCATTAAAATGATATCGTACTGTTGCTTTTGAAAGGCATCTACTGCCTTTTTACCATTATCAACCCAAGTTATAGTATGCCCTTGTTCTTCTAGGCGAAAAATAAGCAGTGCTGCATTTGCTTCAATATCTTCGGCAATTAATACATTAAAACAACGATCTGAAGAGAGTGTTGGTGATTCAACACTGATACCTGCAGTATTACAACCAGCCTGACATTTTGCTATTGGCATATCGACTGTAAAATAAAAGGTGGTACCTTTTCCTTTTTCGCTTTCTATCCATATAGTGCCTCCCATCAATTCAACAATATTTTTACTAATACTTGTTCCAAGCCCTGTACCACCATAACGTCGAGAAATTGAATCATCAGCTTGAGAAAACACCTGAAAAATGCTCTCTACCTGTTTGTTTGACATACCAATACCAGTATCAGCAATAGAAAATAGCAATTTATCATCGTCTTCATCTTGTTGAACACTAACTATTATTCCTCCTTTTTCAGTGAATTTGATTGAATTTCCGATAAGATTAATAAGAACTTGTCTCAGGCGAGTACCATCACCTTCAAAGCAATGAGTTAGGCTACTATCATATTTAAATTCAATGGTTAGTTGTTTAGTTTGTACGTCTTTTTCTAATAGCCTAAGAGTGTCTTTAACGATGGATGGAATATTGATTACCATTTTTTCTAGTTTTACATTCCCTGACTCTAGTTTACTTACATCAAGAATATCATTAATAATAATAAGGAGATCTTTAGCAGAGCTAGAGGCTGTATTTAAGTAGCTTCGCAAGTTTTGATTTAATTCTTTATTATCAAGTGCTATATCAAGAAACCCAATAATTGCATTCATAGGAGTTCTTATTTCGTGACTCATATTAGCGAGAAAAGCGGCTTTGGTTTTTGCGGCAACTTCTGCTGACTCTTTGGCTGCAATAAGATCTTTTGTTCTGTCTTTTACTTTTTCTTCTAATTCATTTTTTGCTGATAGCAGTAACTTATTTATTTTTTCAGCTGAAAACATTGAATGAATAAGGGATGAAATTGCGATAAAAAGAATGATGAAAATAACACTGTATACGGACCATTGTATAAGCCTATATCCTTCTAGTGCCTCTTTAACATCAATTTCTGTAGCCATTCCTAGTCCCAGGTTGTCACTCCATAACCACGCACCAAAAACTTTTATGCCACGGTAATCAGAATAACCTTCCATATTGCTTGAAGATTCTTTTTTAATAGCGCTATTTGCCATTGTGGTAAATGGTAGATTGTTTAACGGCGTTTTAGGTTTATATCCTTTGAGTATATTTCCTCCTGGGGATTTAATATGTATGTTCAGGTTCCCTTGAATTCCATGTTTAAAAACACCTGATTTCTTTAGCTTATCAGTAAAGCGAGAAGTGGATAGCATGAAACCTTGTTCATCAAATGCATATGTTTCCCCACTGGAGCCTATTTTCCCTAAACTAAGGATTCTAGAAAAATCATCTTCAGGAACTATTCTCTGGCTGAGTACGGCAATGATTTTATTATTTTCTACAGAGGAAAAAATGGGAGTCATAATAAACATACTAGTGGGGGAGTTGGAGATTAACACGTCCGAAAGAATTGGAGGAACAAACACTGACTCACCTTGTAAAACACGGTTAAAAAGAGCCGGTCTTTGCACAAATATTAAGTTTTTAGTACCGATATTACTGTCTCTGCTTGAAGCAAGACTCACACCATCAATTGATATAATAAAAAAACCTGTTTTACCAAATACATTCTCCCTTTGCTGAAAAAAACTTCTTACATCATCAAGTATTAAGTTTGTGCCTAATTCATCAGGGAGAAGTGGAGACTTAACAAGCTGCTCAGTAAAATATGATAATATTTCATTTCTACCAAGCTCGGATAAATAATTTGATTTATCATTAATCCACAGACTAAGCCCTGCATGTGTTGTATTCAAAACTGATTGTAAACCTGTCTCTTATACACATCTGACGCTGCCGACGAAGAGGATAGTGTAGATC